>CAYUOQ010000055.1:0-6623 GCA_964446445.1 uncultured Methanosarcinales archaeon | reverse complement strand
TCTTCCATGTCAATGAAGCCCTGGAGCTGGTTAGGGTCTGTAATCTGAATTTTTGCCTCAGTCTCCGTGCTCTTGACCTCAATAGCAACATCAATCAATGCAACCTTTGCATTCTTGACAAAATCAGGCATGCCAGGATGGACCTTTTCCTTGTCAAGAATTATACCCTCGACAAGTTCAGTGTCCTCAATAGAACCACCAACCTTCTTCTCAATCTTGATGTTATCCTTGTTGACGCTTATTTTTCCGCCTTGAACATCGGCAACGTGCCTGCCTGCGCTGACTGCAAGCTTTGAAAGCTGCTCCTTGGCTTTCTCAGCGCCCTTTCCAGTCATGGCTGTCATTGCAATCTTCTCAAGCATAGGAATATCCTTCTCAGTAATTGGCTCTGCAATCTTGGACAAGACGTCCAAGGCCTTTTCCGTTGCAATCCTGTAGCCCCTCACAATCAGCGTTGGATGGACATCCTGGTCCAGAAGGTCTTCAGCCTTCTTAAGAAGCTCTCCTGAAATTACAACGGCCGTAGTTGTGCCATCGCCAATCTCAGCTTCCTGAGTCTTCGCAACCTCAACAATCATCTTTGCAGCAGGATGCTCGACATTCATCTCTTCAAGGATTGTAACGCCATCATTCGTAATGACAATATCCCCGAGGTTGTCAACAAGCATCTTGTCCATTCCCTTAGGGCCGAGGGTAGTCCTTACAGTTTCTGCAACTGCCTTTGCAGCCATTATGTTTCCACGCTGCGCATTCCTTCCTGTCGTCCTCTGGCTGCCCTCAGGCAGGATAAAGATTGGTTGTATCTGCTGTGCCATTTCTCGCATCCCTCCGTTAGTTTGAACTAGGTTCAATCATCCAAAATATTCCTGCTTGGACTCCTTGCTGCTGATGTTCTTCTTGACTTCATTTTCAACCTTCTTCAGTTGGGAAGGCTTGCTAATCTTTCCATACCTCTTCTCGTATCTTGAAATGTTATCCTTCAGTATGTCCATGAATTCCTTTGCAAGGTAAGGGTCAATGAGAAGGACATTATGGCTCATCACAAGCCTTGGCTGCTCCTGGGAAGAGCCATCGATCCTTGGGGTCGTCCTTGTGAAGTCTATTATAAACTTGAGCGGATTATGGCTTACGCTCACTTGGTCTGCAAAAAAATCCTGCCCGTTCTGGACTTCCACATTAAAGTGCTGGTGCTGCTCTGGCTCCATTTTAACGCCTCCATTTTAAACAAAAACGTAAACTAACTTCTGACGATTCCCCATGAACCCAGAAAAAGTAACAACAGGTTCTATTTAAAGATATTGCTGAGTTGAGTCTGGAATCTGTTTATTCACTGTTTGCTATAGCTTCGAGAACCTTCTGCTTATGAACAACATACAGCCTTATTTGCCTGAAGATAGAGTTATAAGGCCTGATGCAAAGGCGATAGCCGGGCATAATCGTCTCCACAGCGAGTTGTATAATTTATATAAAGATTAAGCAAAAAGCAAATAAATTTCAATTCTAAAAATTAGGCCTGATGTTAATTTGAAAAAAATGCTGTTGACTCATATCCCAGTTGATATATACAAAGGAGGATAATTGGAGGTGATGGTTATGGCCATTGGAATAATCAGTGTTGGGACCAGCAGCATTGTCGGGTCGCTGATTGCAATAGTGATGGGAGTCCTGGTGCTCGTATTTCCCACGCTTCTGAGAGTGCTGGTAGGCCTCTACTTGCTTTTCGTCGGGGTTTTGGGCATGCTCACGCAATTATGAGAGCATGGAGTTCTATTATCTGATCAAATACCTCGGGTTGATATCATGGTTGTCCAGACCATACTCCAGGACTCCGGTTCTCAGTTGGTGGCGAAGAAGATACGCATTTTCTTTCTGTTTTCTCCTCTCTGAAACTGAAGGAAGGCACGTGAGTAAAACTCCACTTGCCACCAAACCTAACAACCCCACTACCACTGCAGGGTACATGTAAGCGGTCATAATTCCC
Organism: uncultured Methanosarcinales archaeon; assembly: GCA_964446445.1. Lineage (GTDB taxonomy): Archaea > Nanobdellota > Nanobdellia > Woesearchaeales > UBA10216 > UBA10216. The sequence goes on along the minus strand of CAYUOQ010000055.1, from coordinate 4,642 downwards.
GCCACACTTGCTCCAACGATGATAAGGCTCACAACTTCCATTCGCTTATCTTTCTTCGCCTCCACTTTAAATTCCAGATCGGCTGAGTAAAGCGCTTCTACGAGACTTGAAAGGTCAGTGCCATCCAAAGCAGTGGAATGGACAGGGACATTAATAGGTTCTGATTCGCTAACAAAGCGCTTTTTCTCTATTTTCACTCCCATCAATCTGAAAAAGGTGTCACTTTCATCTGTAGCAACATATCCAATTGCATAGTCGGCACCATGGTTGAGGATGCCCACTTCAGAAGTCCCGTACACTGAAGGAATTAAGAATATGTAATCAACCTTTGTTACCTTTTCTTCCGGTGGTGAGTTCCTGCGATTCGCGAGCTTATGAGCCAGGGATTTGTAGGAGTCTGATACACCTTTCCACACACGCTCAATTCCATTTCTGTCAGACATTTTACCCGTGTTATTGAGATTCAGTATCAAGTGAGTTAAATTGCTTTAAAATCACCATTACTTCTTTCATAGAGTTTATCTCAAAATCCGCCCCGGATTTTGTTACATCCTTGGTTGTCCCGTACTTTGCAAATATCGTTTTTATTCCAAGCTTTTTCGCGCCAACTATGTCACGCTCAGGCCAGTCGCCAACCATGATTGTTTCCTCGGGCATGAGATTAAGCATCTTCAAGGCTTTCCTGAAAGGCAAACCGGTATGTTTATAGTGGCCCGTGTCCGCATAGCAGACAATCACGTCAAAGAAGTTCTGGATGCCGAGTTCAACAAGCCTTATCCATGCCTTGAGCCTTGGAGCGTCAGAGACTATTGCAAGCTTCAGTCCCCTTTTCTTCAAGCTCCTTAAGGTTGGCACAACTTCCTTGTATGGCTGCAACACCTGTGCCTGGGCATTCCTATAAGCAACAATACCCTCTGCCAAGGCCTTGTAGCTTATCCTTCCCTGGACAGCCCTCAGGAACTTTTGGAACACGTGCTGGTGCTCAATGCCGTGCTTCCTGTAAATCGCATAAAGGATGCTTTCCGCTTTTTCTTTTTCAACCTTGACACCCGCTTCAATCATGGCGTTTATTGCTGCATCAACTGACCTGTGCTTCATGCCCATGAAGTCTATTAAAGTATTGTCCAAATCGAAAAGCACTGCCTTGATCATTTTAGATTCCTTTTACCTGAAAATTGACTTGAAGAATGAAATTATCTTTGAGAGAATGCCCTGACTGCCTGAACTTCTTGAAGCCACTTGTGCAACTTTTTCGCTTTCATCTTTAGCTGTGTAGTCGCTTGCTCTGGTCAGGGCATTTTCAGGCTGGCTTACTGGGGGTGTGACAGCCTCTTTTGGCAATTCAAAACAATCATGATTTTTTGCAATTGTTCCTTCAGGGCAGCCAAGGTCGTAGCACTTTCCTGTATTGCACCATTTGTCATTTGGGCAACCTGTGTCATCCATGCATTCCGCCTTTTGCACTGGCTTTATCTGCTCTACCGGATTTGAAATTTGTGGGCTTTCAAGCGTCCCGGTAACAATCATTTCGCTCCCCCGAAGCGCGTATTCCTTGTATTTTGCAAGCACCCTTGCAGCCTTCCTGATGTCTGCAGCAGACTTTCCAGAAACTATGACCTGTGCCGCACCATTTCTTTCGATGATCTTCAGATAACCTTGGCCGTCTGAAAGGCCAAAGTCGCAGGAATCGACCCCCAGAACAATTGCAACAGCCTTGTTCTGGCAGGGCAACCCTACCAGGATGGCGCTCCTGTTCTGGTCGAACTCGTCCTCTGTTCCAGCCAAGATAACAGTGGAAGACTTTTGCTGCAAGGTTTCAGATATTTCCTGCGTTGCAATCACGTCTGTAGCCGGCCCTGTGTTTCCAACAATAAGCTGCCCATTGAAGCTCTCACTGCTGCTAAAAAACTGCTTAGGGTAATCTGCCAAGTCCGCTGAAGCAAAGGCAATGCCCGAAAAAATGAGGGCAAAGGCAAACAAAAGAGGTAACTGCTTCTTCATTTTTAAACCAAAGTTGAATATCTTCTTAAATTTTTTTGATTGATATATGCTTTACGCTTATACGTTTAAAAGAATTTTTAAATAACGACGTTTAAAGCCGGGATTATGAGCCTTTTTGGGGCCAACCCTAAAAAAGAGGACGAAGAGGCTGCAAAGCTGTTTAACAAGGATAGCTTGATCAGCATGGATACAGAAGAAAAGATAAGGGCTCTAGCTGAAAAGGTAAGCACAGTAAAGGCAGAACTTGATATCCTGTGCCAGAGCCCGGAAATGTTTGTAAAAAATCTTTCTGATAGCTTTCTTGCCAGTGAAAATGTGCTTGTGGCTAGGCTGGGAAGTTGCGCAGAAATGCTGGAAGCGGCGGATGCAGAGCTTGATCAAGACAGGGATTTACTTGGTAGTTTGATGAAGGGAACAGCAAGAATTACAAGCATTATCAGGCGTATTAAATCCGAGGACTCGAAAATGCTTAAAATGCCGATTGTCCGGGGCAGGGATTTACTCAACAGGCTAAAGGCCATAGAGGAGAATGAAAAGCGACAACTCACAATTGAATGCAAGGGCATTGAAATTGCACAGCACTTTTTGGCCAGAGTGCACTTGTTAATAAGCGGACCCGCAGGCGCTGTTAACCGCATAAATCTTGCGAAAGGAGCAATTTCGACTGTTGAAAAATTCAATAAAATTCAATTTTTCGAGTCTATGGCCACGCATACCGGATATGCAGCCACGGACATAAATTCCGCGAAAGCCTCCCTCGGCGTGGCCGAAAAAATTCTTGAAGGCATTATAAATTTTCTGGAATCGTTCAGGATTTATCTGCAACATGCCGGAACACAAAGCTCGGAAGCGGCCAGGTTTGAGGAGCAAGTCCTAAAATACACTGGCTAGACTAGAAGGGCAAACTGGTTTATTTCTTGTGCTCCTTCCGCCACATTTCCAAATAATTGTCCGGAGGAGAACCGATTCTTCTTGACTGATCCATTTCCTGAACACGCCTATTTGCTTCAGTCAGTCCTTCACTAAGCCTGGTCCGCAAAGCATCCCACCGTGCTCTTTGCCTTTCCTGCACACGGTTCATAAGGGTTTGCATTTGAATAACTAAACGACTCATTTCTTCGGCATCAACCAGTTCTTCCTTCAAAGCTTGCAGCCGTTTATTGGCATCCGTTGATGCTTCTGCACGTGAACGAATAAGGTTGTGCTCATTTAGCTTGGACTCTACATTTCTAATCTGGCCAAGCAAACGCATCAGTAGCTGGTTTTCCCTTCTTTCAGACACGCCTTCCTCCTCCAGTCCAGACTGGACATCTGCCAGCAACTCATTAGTTTCCTCAAGAAGATTTTTGTGCCCAAGACCGAAAAAGCCCATAACCCCTCATTTTTTTATCCAAATATAAATCTTGTCAAAATTAAGGCCTATATTTTTCTTCCTCTTTTATCCAGAAAATCGTATCCTCAAGGATTTTGGCAACATAGTCATCAGGCAGTTTCATTACATGGTGCAAAACATACTCATGGCCTATGGTTTTGTGGAACTGTTCAAGGTCTGACAGCAGAAGCCGCTCATTCATGAAGATGGAAGCAGTAAGCGGCAGGTACATCCCGTAGATTCCTGTTCCCAAGTCAGCCCAAGAAAAGTTCGTGAACCAAGGAACGTTTTGCACATTGCTTTTGTTAAGGTAGCCCCCAGAGCGGTATGCAGGGGTTGATGAACTTGTAAGAGGGAAGTATTCAGGCTGGTCAAGATCGCCAAATGCAACCCATCGCCCCGAGAGTTCGGAGTGCAGCGCAAGCGGGTCCTTCCCTGACATTGTCGCAGATTTTACAAACTCAAATGCAAGGTCGTGAAGGCCATTCCTGGCCGGTTTCATTCCAAGCATTGCAGCGTTTATGCTGCCTTTCAAGCCTCCAATGTCATGCTCAAATATTGCATTAGCCCACGCAGACTCAAAAGCAAAAGCCTTTGCTTCCTCAACATGCCTATTGGGAAGCACCTGGGTAATGACGTGCCCAAGCTCATGGCCGAGAACAAGCATTACTTCATCAAGGTTGCCTGATACCGCAAATATCTGCTTTGAGGAATTCAAGGACAGGCCAACGACAGTTTCATTAAGGAATTGCTCATGAATGCGCTGCAAAATGCTCCTTGGACATACTGTTATCGTTATGTCAGAAGGAAGCGTCTTCCCAGTCACAGCAATGAACGCCTGCTGGACAAAATCTTTAATCTCGCCTGCTTCTGCAATGAATGGCGTCCTTGGCCTTTCCGGATTCAGGAATATCACCTGCTGGGGATGATAAAATTTTTCCACCTGTTCTTTTGCATCAAGCGCTGAAACTGAAGATGAAACATAAGGCTGCTGAATTGCAGTTGAAGGTTGCGAGTATGGCCAATTAATCTGATATGAGCGCAATGTCAGGCTGTCTGGTTGGCAGCCAGCTGAACGGGTTATTGCGTCTTCAAGGCCTCCTGTTGCTTTCGGCAAGTATGGCCCTTGGAGAGAGTAGCTATCATACATGAGCTTTTGTTAGTCGCTTTTCCTTATTAATTCTTCTGCAAGAGCGTCTTTTTTCCCATTTAACACAGTATTCCCGAATGAGTTTTAGCTACTTTTGAGTTTGTAGAAAAAAGCAAATG
>CAYUOQ010000054.1:0-6633 GCA_964446445.1 uncultured Methanosarcinales archaeon | reverse complement strand
AAGGAAAACAGCGCCTGCAATGCTGATTATGTTCAAGGGCATTCCAACAATTGCAGGGATGCTGAATTCTATGAGCCCAAACTGATTAAGCAGGGGAATGCCGCCAAAGGCAAGAAAAACAAGCCCCATGAGAAGGCTAATTGGCTTTCTAGGCCCGCCCATCATGCCCTGCGCCTTCTTATTGGATAGCAATTTAATTGCAAACACCATACTTGCACCTCTTAAACATACTTTTCAACCACTTTCCTGCAAATCATGTTTTTAAATGTTTTGCAGGCCTGTTGCTAAGGAGCACTCAAACTACCAGCTGTGGATAATGAGGTCAGGGATATTCTTGAAGTCCTTGGCATTTCTTGTCACCATAATGCAGCGATTGGCTTTTGCAATACTTGCTATGATTAAATCCATTTCCTGCGTCATAAGCCCCTTCGTTTTTAGCAGCGCAAAGTCCTTTCCAAATAAAAGGCAACTCAATCGGTTTTGGCTTAGAAGCGTTACGGTGTCCATAAATCCGTTAAGCATGGCCAGGTTACCTTCCTTCTGCTCAGACAGGTAAAAGCCTTTGTAGAGTTCACAAAGTGTTATCGTAGTTATTGCTATTTCAAAACCCTCATTTTTTAGCTGTTGGATCTTATTTGTAACTTTTTCAGTTCCCCTAAAGTGGTCTATTACGATGTTAGTGTCTAAGCAGTGCATCAAAACTTGACCGTCCTAAGTTTAAACTTTTTCCTGTCTTCATAAATCATTTTCTCAATCTTATCAAGCTCCTCCCTGCTCCCAACCCACTTGCCTGCAAAGTCCATTATAGACCCTTTTTTCTTCCCAGCAACTAGCTTGTTAACTACTTCAGAAAAAGACTCACCTTCCTCCTTGAGCGATTTCAAGCTGCCATACGCCTCATCCGAAAGCGAAATTACCCTTGTCATGATAATATATGTATGCATGCATATATATAAAACTTTCGGCAAACTGGCAACGCAAGTTTTATATTCTTACCTTGCTGCTGGAGATTTCGAAAAGGGAAAACTTAACGTCAAGCAATGCAGGCCAAACCGGCTGTTTACTGCAGAGAAGTCCGTAGTCTTATCCAGGCAGGTTCGCTTGTGCAGAAAAAAGTCAAAGATGTTGAAGAAGCCATAATAAAATAATCATAAGCCAATAAAGGTTAACTATGCACTTCATCAACCCAGCAGATGTCTGGCTAAAGAAAAGAAATCCCCTGAGCCGGAAGGGAGACAATGGCAGAGTTCTTGCCGTTGTTGGCTCCATTGACTATGCTGGCGCAGCGTACCTTTCGGGACTGGCAGCCTTTCGGGCCGGGGTCGATTTGGTAGTGGTTGCAGCCCCTGAAAAGGTAGCATGGGCAATAAATTGCCTTTCTCCGGATATCATAACAAAGAAGTTCAAGGGAGATTGCTTCAGCCAAGAAAACGCGAAGGCAATTGTTGAGGTGAGCAAGAATTTCGACGTCACGCTGATTGGAAATGGCCTTGGGAAAAATGAAAAAACTTTGAAATTTGCCGCATCTGTCTGCAGGCAAATAAAAGGCTTCAAGGTAATTGATGCTGATGCTATATCTGCAATCAGAATTCAGGATGTTAAAAATTCAATCATCACGCCGCACATGGGCGAGCTGGCAGTATTGCTTAAGAACAGCAATTGCAAAAATGAACTGAGCCAGATGCAGCAAAATATCGGAAACAACGTGCTTGTAGCCAAAGGGTATAATTCTGCAATAAACATGAAAAAGCATCTTGATGCAATTATCTCAAAAAGCAAGGTTGTTTTTAACAAGTCAGGAAATGCAGGAATGACCGTTGGAGGAACAGGGGATGTGCTTGCAGGACTCGCAGCCGGAATCCTCGCGCAAGAAAAGGACCTGTTCAGGTCGGCCTGTGTTGCTGCATATGCGAACGGGAAAGCCGGAGACGCATTAAAGAGGAAATATGGCGTTGGGTTTATGGCAAGCGACCTTCTCGAAGTAATTCCAAAACTTCTAAGGGACTTGCAAGATTAAGATGTAAAAGGTTTATATATTAGTGTATTAATTAGTATACTGTCAATTATTAAAAAAGGTGCAATTATGGCTGATGAAAAGGACCCTGCGGAGCTTCTGAAAAAATACAACTTCGAACAGGAAGAGGCAGAATTTGTAAGCCAGATAACCGAGAAGACAAACTACCCAAAGCCAAGCTACCGCTATAGGATTGTAGTTGAGGCGATAAACGCATACATTGAGGAGGCCTACTTCTGGACCCTGGATGAGCTTGAAATGGGATGGAGCTTCAACAAGTTTGACAAGATTACAGATATTCATGCAGCATCAGAGCAGTCAGCCTTCTTTGGATGATCTGAACATCGGCTCGGTCTGCAACAAGACAAGGTTTCCTGATACTTAAGGGGCATAAGCTAGATGCTAAAGGCCCTTTTCCAGATTGTAAGGGAACTGAGGATAATTGATGAAAGGCTGGGGTACTACACGCATACCTTTCGGAGAAAAAAAGAGGATGACGCAGTCGGATCAGACATAACACTCAAGGGCGTTTGGGTGGACCAGGTTGAGGGTGGCACGAAAAATGCAGCGTCAGTTTACGGCCTTGCCCAAACCGTCGGTTTCTCAGTCCTTCCCGACCTTTTTTTCAGGCTAAGGGGAAATGACATGGGTGGAGACAAAATACCTCCTGAAGGCTACGATGCCTTTGTGAAAAAGGTAATTGAGGACGTTGATGAAAGGGTATCGAGGATGGAAGGCTTTAATGAAAAGGTGAAGGAGGTTGTCAAGAGGAAGCTCACCCAATATTACATGTGGAAATTGAGGACGTACAAGGAACTCGATTCAAGGCGAAAATTCACAATAAAATACCTGAGGCAGCATTATGACACAATAAAATTGTACATGGGCTGGATAAAGCCTTACTTAAGGAACATACAGAAGCTGCAAATGGCTGAAAAGCTGCTAACAGGTGAAAAGGCAAGAGAGCTGGTTACAGCATTCGAAGGGTCGCTGATAGAAGTCGAAGTCCTTGCCTCAAAGCGCAGGGCTGGCAGGAAATTCCATCCCTGTGTCATAGTCAACATATTCTACAGGACATCGCCTTCCCTCACTTACATGCAGGAGGGTTACCAAAGAGGTCCTGCCCACACAGGCAAGTTTGACATGGTACTTCGTGGATATGTCTGGAGCGATGAGCAGATAATAAATTACAAAAGAATGAGGGATGAGGAGAACCTGCAAATGCTCACATTGATTGACAGCAGCATAAAGGATTCCATGGAGGCGTTGGGAACAGAGCTCAAGGAGTACCTGAAAGAAGCAGGGGAAACATTCCCTGAAGATGAGAAAAAGTCTGAGGAGAAAAAGGAGAGCAACAACCCATTGGACCCTCTTGTAGGCATTTTTGGCGGATTCAAGGAAATATTTTCGGCTTTTGGCGGGATAAAGCCAGGAGGAGAGAAAAAGCAAAGCCTGAAGAAAAAGATCAAAGGCGGAAAAAGCGACATTGACCTTTACTTTGAAATAGAAGAGGCAAAAGGCGACCTAAGAAGGTGCATCTACCAGACTTACAAGAACTACAAAAAGCTGCATGGAATGATAACATGGTAGTTTTAAAGAAAGGTTTTTTAAGCCCTGAAGGCCAAGCCTGAACCATGGCTCAAAGCGACGAAGCCGATGAACGGGACAAAGCCCCAGTGACGGTGCAGGACTTAAAAAAACTAACGCCTCAGGAAAGGATAAAACGCCTGAAAGACTTAGAGGAGGCAAGGAAAAAAGAGATAGAAGAAGCAGAGCAGCTCATTTCCGAGTCTGAAAAAGAGCTTGAAGACGAGGAAAGGAAACGGATACCAATACCTGAAGCAAAGGCAACAGAGCTTTCAACATTAGAAACAATTGAAGGAAAACAGCTCGTTGCGACCCACCACTTCATTCAAGCGCAAGTTCAAAGTCCAAGCCTGGAAGAGGCAAGGCAGCGGCCAAAAAGCCTTGAAGAAGTTGCTGCTGAAGAGGCGCCGGCAATCAAGCCAGAGCCAATGTCAGCGGCATTCCAAAAGCCAGAATATGCAATTGGAACAGAACCCCAAAGGTCTGCATTTGGCGAATACCTCTCAAGGTCGCAGCAGGCAATCACAAGCACTGGCATACCCTCAGCCAGCCAGATTGAAGACAGAGTAAAGGAGTTTTACAAGGACAAGCCCGTAACCGGCGCTGAAGATGGCAACCTGCAAAAATATTTCGGGATGAAGGAACAGGTAACTGGCGGCTACGAATCAAGGAAAAGGGAAGAGGAGCACAGCAAGCAAGCATCCGAGTTTTACAAGAAGAGGTCTGCGCCATGATATTCACAAATGCATACTACACTGCAATGGACCGAGGCTATTACATGCCACTTCAGGAAGGTCAGGGAGTTTCAACTGAAGGGAGGCCGTATGCAAACATTGAGGATATAGGGATAAGCCAAAAGGACATTGGCGTTTCTGCACATCCAGGCCAGGACCAGCTGCAGCAGGTAAAGGCAAGGATATTCCAGGGCGCAAGCAAAGTTGAGCTCGGATTCTTCGGGAGGGGCAAAGGCTCATTCCAGGGAGGGAACACAACCCCCGAAATGTACGGGAAGGAAGAAAGAATAGATATTCGCGAACTTGCAAAAATAAACAGGGTGCAAATAACAACCCACGCATCAACAGGCATTGGAAGCCTGGCAGGGCTTGGGCAGCAGGGATTTGACGAGCACGCAAGGGAAATGGCACTGCACGAAATTGAAAGGGCAGTTGATTTTGCAGCTGATGTTACCAAAGGAGGAGCAATTGTAGTTCACGGCGTTGGATGGCAAAGGCCAATCAAGGATTCCTGGGGAGGGGAAAAGTTCGAAGCCTACCCCGAAGAAGAAGCCAGGGCGGTAAGGTTCCTGGTGGATGAAAGGACAGGGCAAATGATACCTGTAAGGAAAAACATGCCTGTCCACGAGCCAAAATACCGCGAAACCAAGGATGGAGAATGGGAGTCAATAGATGGAACGCCAATCCCAAAAGACGTCCTTTACCACACGGTAAATGAGAAAGGAGAATGGGTTGACAGAGAGGGGAAGGTGGTAAAGCCCGAGGAGTTATACAGAAGGCTTTTCCAGAGAATTCCAGAATTTAATCCTGAAGGAACAGACTTCAAGACAGAGCCAAGGGACTGGAAGTACTTTGAAAGGCGAGCTGAAGAATGGAACACATCGCATCCAGACCAAAAAGTAACAGCTGAGGAAGTCTGGTACAGGGTCCAGACAGAAAACGCAATCCTGAGGGCAAAAGGAAGCTCGCTTTTCTACGCAAGGGACTATGAAGAAAGGGAAAAGTCAAGGAACAAGATAAAGGCAGCCCTTGAATTCTACGAGCGGCTTGAAGGCGTGTTACCGAGCGATGAAAAATGGAAGTTAGCATTCAGGGAGCCACAATACCAAACGGTTGCAGGCCTTGTTCCTCCGGAAACCAGGTATCCTGTTGAGTACCTGAAAGAGCTGTTGAAAAGGGAAGATGACAACCTCCGGTTCATGCACGAAGCATCAGCAGCAGCAGACGCAGAGGCAGCAACGCAGGCAGAAAACCTTGAGCACATAAAGCCGATAGAGAAATATGGCCTTACAAAAACAGCAGACTCAATCTCAAGGGCAGCACTGTATGCGTGGGACAAGGAGAATCATCTGAGGAAAGATGTGGTTGGGAAAGAGAAAATGGAACGGCCACTATTCATTGCAGTTGAAAACTTCTTCCCTGAAGAATACGGAGGCCACCCGGACGAAATAAGGGACATGGTGCTGAAAGCAAGAGAACAAATGAGGCAGGAAATCCTTCGGAACCCGGACAAGTATGGTCACCTTTCAACAAGCGATGCGCAAAAAATAGCAAATGAGCACATAAAGGCAACATGGGATACAGGCCACGCATTCATCTGGAAAAAATACTTCCAAGGCTCAGACGAGGAATTCAAGAAGTGGTATCTGGACAAGGCAAGGCAATGGAAAGATGAAGGAATAATAGGGCACGTCCACGTTTCAGACAACTTCGGCTGGGAAGATGAGCATGTAACACCTGGGCAAGGCATAGCCCCAATAAAGGAGTTCATAAGCCTCATGAAGGACAAGGTCGACAAGGGGGAGATTGATGTAATAGTCGAGCCAGCCCACCAGGATTACAGGGCGCTCCTCGGAGGATGGAGGCTTTTCGGTTCATCCATATACGGAACTGCCTTTGGCAGGAGGGATAGCTGGTCTGATGTTGAAAGAAGCTACTTCGGCAGGACTGCCCCTCCATACTTCCTGTATGGCGAAACTGCTCCTGACCCTGAAAGCTGGACGTTCTGGAGCGGGCAAAGGCTTGAATAGTTACTGTTCACTACAGCACAATAACCTTTTTAAGGACTTTGCCTCATTCAACTGCCGAATGAGAAAACCAGCGTATGTTCTTTTCTTTGTGAACCTTTTCGTCATTGTTTTCTTTTGGTGGAAATCATCATCCCTGCTGCTCGGCAGTAATCCGCTGATTGCCTTTGGCAGGCTTGCCGGGCTGCTTGCTGTTTTTTTTGTATTGATGCAGTTCATGCTGTTAGGGAGTGCAGCTTGGGTTGTACGAAGTTTTGGCCTTGATAAGCTT
>CAYUOQ010000053.1:0-6648 GCA_964446445.1 uncultured Methanosarcinales archaeon | reverse complement strand
AAACTATTTATATCAGTTTATACATCGCTCTGTATCATCTGATATAAGTGTGACTGAAAATGCAAAAACTAGACGTTATACATTATCCAAATCTGAAAACCGTGCTGATGGTAGAGAATACTCTCAAGAAAACCAATACCCTTATGACTCGGGAACAGCTTAAAAGAAAACTGCCAACAAAGGTTATGCACCAAACGTTGAATGTCATATTGGAATATTTGGAAGATGGCGGCAAGATACTTGATGGAAGAAAGGGCATTCTTTGGATATACAATCAGAGCCCAAAATTGGATAAGGCGATAAAAGAAGGGGTTGAGTTATAGAATGTTCAAAGGGAAGCCTACAAAGGTGATTATCACTGGCGAAGCCAAAGCGGAATTTGAAGAGTTAAACCAAGTTGTAGGTGAAGAAATAGCGAAGGGAATTACAAGCAGCGACCATCAAACTTTACTCAATTCAATAAAACAAAAGGTAGAGCTTTTGAAAGCAAATCCGGAATACGGCATTCACATTCCTAAAGATAGGATCCCAAAAGAATACGTACGAGATTATGATGTAACTAACTTATGGAAAGCTAACCTTTCAAATGGCTGGAGAATGATATACACGATCAGGGGCAGTGAAGTCGAAATAATTTCTTTGATTCTGGACTTAATGAACCACAGAGTTTATGAGAAGAAGTTCGGATATCGAAAAAGCTAATAACTCAGACGACAAACATCATAAAACCCTTCTTCGAGATTGTATATAAGAAGAGGCAGTTGTCGGACCCGTCTTTCAGAGATGTGGTCCTGTCCCGGCGTTACCTTTCAAAGTCGCCACCTATCCTAGCGTGGTATTTATGATTTGATATCGTAATGTGGTTGAGAAAAGCCATGGATAACAATCTTTCATGAACCAGAATTAAAGTAAGTTATGACACATAATTGGCTTAACTTTTTTGTTTTTTGCGAACAGATTGCTCATATTCTTTAATTCTCAAGTGAAGCTCGCCAGCCAGAATATTTTTATTCAATTTTACGATAAGATCTAGTTTAGCTATGGCATCTATAGATTTGGCACTTTTCAAGGATTCAAATGCAACCATAATTTCTTTCTTTGCATCAATTACCCTAGCATTTTGCTTTATGATCTCGTTTCCCATTGCATCTTTTTTCCCTTTAGAATACAGCACCCGCAGAATCTGCAGTAGCTCCGGAATGTTTTCAAAGCGAAGGTTTTACCATGGCAGATTTTCTTGAATTGGTTAGGGAAAGCGACTTGGACGATTCTGACAAGCAGGTCTTGGTGCACGCTTTCCGTTTCCTGAATGGCACGTGCACTTCCCACTTTACCAGCAGGTCTATCCTGCTGATTGGGGACACCGGCATTGGCAAAACATACCTTGCCGAAAAGCTTCTCGGCTCCTGCCCAGGTTGGAATGTTATCGTGGCAGGGGCATCCAGGCTGAAGGGCAAAAACGTCACCCACTGCACAACCATGAAGGAGATTGTGGCCGCTGCAAAATCAAATGAAAACGTTGCAGTGCTGATAGATGATATTGACTATGTCATGGAAAAGAAAGAGTTTGACTACCTTTTCGCTGATAAAAAAGAGCTTATGGAGCTCCTGGAAGAGCTTAAGGTGAGGACTGACGCCTTTCTCATAGTTACGGTTAACTGCGTCAGCCTTGACCCCGAACTTTTTGACAGGTTCGACTACCGGCTTGAAGCAGGACTGCCATCAGACTCTGAAAAAAGGCGTTTCCTTTCCGGAATGTACACAAGCCTCGTGCCTATTGAACTTCTTGAAAGGCTCGCTGCCCAGACAATAGGCTACAATTTCAGAGACCTGGCCGAAGTCACAAGAGTTGCCTACCGCTTTGGCGATTCCAAAGTTACAGACAACTCAATATCAAAGGCTTTGGCAAGCTACCGGCCCGGCGGCCTGCGCGGCTTTGATGTCCTCAGGAATATAGAATCGCACTTTTCTGACCTGGTTGGCAACCAGCATATCAAGAGCAAACTGAACAGGCTAATCGCCGCAGCGAAGAACAGTGGCTTGGCGGCTGAGCTGGGGCTTAAGAGGCACAACATGCTTCTTTTTACCGGCCCAAATGGGACTGGAAAGACAGCAATGGCAAAGGCATTTGCCGGAGAGCTGAACTACCCACTAATCAGCATTGACGCTGACTCGCTTCACAACCAAATGGGAGCATACCTTGCGCTGAAAAGGATTTTCAAAATTGCAAGCAGGTATCGGGAAAGCGTTGTCGTATTTGACGAAGCCGACAAAACCCTTGGCAGGTCAAGATTTGAAGACGACACAACACTTGTCGGCGCCCTTAACAGGGTAGCTGAAAGCTTTGAAGACCCCGACCGGGCATTTGTAATCCTAATAGCCAACAACGAAGACCGGCTTGGTTCAGGAGTTGAAGACCGGTTTACCACAATAGCATTCGACTACCCGGAAAGTGACGATAGGGCCGAATTTTTTGAAAGAAAAATGGCAAAAGTCAAAAACATCATGGACGGAAGCATCGACAGCCTCGACCTGGCCAGGCTAACCGAAGGCAAAAGTTTCCGAGACATGGAAAAACTCTGGGAAGAAATCGTCCAAAGCCACATCGAAACAAACCAGCCCATTCACAGCAGAAAGCTATCAAAAATAGCTACCGAGCTATGGAAAAGCGAAAGCCCACTCACAATGTTCGGATAAACGAGGCCTGGAAATGAAACAGAGTAAAAGGCGACGGAAAACACGCAAACAGGCTAAATCCGCCGCTGCACCCAAAAAATCAAAGACTGACCTGCTCTTTGAATTTGGGAAGCGAAGCAGCAGAATAGCAACAGGACTCATACAACCTGAAAAAGAGCCAAAAATTCCTCTAAACCCTGAAGACATGAACATAGACTTCAACCTGCCATTGTTCAAGTCAATCCTCAAAGCAGCGCTTTTTGACAAGGACACCGACAAAATCATAATCTGGCTGCCACGGGCAGGCGCAAAAAAGCTTTTTGAAAGCTACATCAAAAAGCGAACCGCTCACTTGGAAGCGCAAATCGAACGGGCAGAAACCCTTGACGACTTGACCGAAGTTGCCGGAAAGGTAAAAAACGCAAAACTGGCCATCACTGAAGAAGCCGTTGAGCTATTTGCGCAAGAAAAATTGAGACTTCTAAAACTTATTGAAGACAAATTCGGAGGAACAGTACAACTGGCGTGAAGTGTGCTAACGGTGTCCTAATGAAACTAAACTCAAAAAGAGGAAATGATTTTGAACTTGATTTGAAAGGCATTTCAGAGAATCTGTTGCACCTTGCCAAAAACAATGACATCGGAGCAGCCTACTTTGATGCTAACAGTGTGATTTGTACTTTCAAAATTTCAAGCGAATATTCCAACAATACAAACAGACATTTCTTCAGATACGTCTTTGATTATGACGAAGATGGCTACTCATTACTATATGATGAACTCGACTTCTTCAAATATCTAAAAAAGGAAATCAAAGATGACCGCAAATCACAGGTCATCATGAACCTATTTTTTGATATACGCTCAGAATTTAGTAAATTTCATTCATCCTGGACTGAGCACATCCCACAAGATAAACCTCGATTGTTGTTTTGCGGAATTTTTTGTGACACGAAGGATAAACGGCTAATAGATAGCTCTCTTGAGCTTTTGTATTCTTCATTCACCTTCAAAGACTCTTACGAAGACAGTATCCCTAAAATTGACATTGAAGGGCGCACAGTTTTCTTAATTGACATAGCTGCATTTTACCATATGACCGATGCGAATATCTTTTCAGTCAAAAAGTATTTTGCCAACAAGCTCACAATCATGAAAGGCGAGAAGTACGAATCTTTTGGAAAAAATGATTTTTTCGCTCAAGACGACCCACAAAGAAATCCATACCACCCAGACGCGCTTAGCGTAGAGCAAAAGATAAGGATGGGCGTAGCTCACCAAAAAACAGAGGAATGGGTTGCTAAAAACGGAGGAGATATTTATACCTCATAAAGTTGCAAATTGACTCGATAATTTCAAATGCTAAAACGAGGCCATTGGGTGACAAATGAATAAGAAAGGACGCGCTGGACTTGTAATTTTTGGAATTCCTGTGGGAGTCATTATAATGTCGTATATTTGGTTTTTTGTGATCGGACCAGCAATAGATAAAGAACTAGGGGATGCTTTAGAAAAGCTCGGCTCTGATAGCATTTGCCCTGACGAATTCAAAACAGCTGAGTATAACATTTGCTTTACTAAAGATGGCGATGTTATCGCCAACGGAAAGTTGAACGAGGATGTTGGCGTGGAAATTAGCGGCACAGGCAACTCCTGCAAAATAACCAGGGGGCATTATAGCTTTGAATACAGCGGGTGCCGCTTGGACAACTTCAAGCAAGTAGAAGCCTACAACCTAATTTTAGTAACACGAAACGGAAAAATAATCCTAAAAGGCACAGAGCTCTTCAATGATATAATAAAAGGGACTGAAATTATCACAATCGCTCCCAAGGGCTTAAGAATACTGAGGGAAATAGTGCCATTTGTACGATTCTTAGGAATTTAACTTCTCTCTCGAATTTCCTCCAAAATCTTTCGGGTTATCGGCAAAAAGTCCATCGTTTCATCCCTGAGCAATTGAGTTATTTTCCATATACTTCGTCCTTTGCAGCTTCTATCATTTCAGCGCATGTTTTTTGCAGTTGCTCGATCCCTATTTTATATTCCACTCTGACGCCGTATTGCAAGTCTTCCCGCAGCTCCCGAAGGTCTGTCGCAGTGTAAGCGTGGCGCTCCTCCTCTTCCGCATGGCTTCTGAGCGTTTCGATAAAGCGGTCATCAAGCTGTATCTTGCCCTGCTCCTTAAGGTAGTTTATGGCTGAAACTGTGCACTCCTGATTCCTGCTTTCGTAACCGTGCTTCGCCAAGATAGCCAGGAAACAATGGTAAGTTGTATAGAAGGCTGCGCTTACAGACCAGTCTGAAAAGCCAATCTGGGCAAAAGCTGAAATTGCCTTAAAGTTATGCGCCGCCTTCGCCAAATGACTGGCTGCCATCTTCAGGTCAGAACTGGATTCAACCAAGCCTTTGTGCTTCTTTCCGTCCTGAAGCTCTTTCTTAGCCTTAGTAAGACAATAGTTCACATAATTAACCGCCTGCGACACTCCCAACCACCTCCATCAATTCAACCTGTCCTTTCAGGACTACCCCTGTTCTCAAAGCATCCAAGATTACAGGATCTTTTTTCTTCAAATTACCATTCAAATCGTCCGGACTCTGCCAAACAACATGAATTCGCTTAGTCATCAGAGCCTGTTTCTCATCAATTGCCTTACGGACTGTGCGGAACTTATCCTGAGCCACAACAACCACCAAATCAATGTCATTGTAATCCTTCTCCTTCCTGACCGCCGAGCCAAAAAGAACCAAGATATAAGCATCCGCCAAGTCCCCAAACTCCGCCAGCCAACGCTTATGCCTAAGCTCAGCCTCCTCCAACAGGAACAATTCTATACTCTTCTTGGCCAGGGCATTAGAAAAGTTAAACCTGTACTAAATAGCCTTGCCACAACGCTTCGGAATCACACAATCCTGTTTTTCAAGACTTTTCAGAGCCTTCAAGGCACCCCTGGGCGTCATGCCAACCTTCCCGCTGATACTCCTGGCGTTGTAACTACTGCTGAAATCCTTAAACAGCAACAACAAAATCGCCTTTTCCTTATCAGACAACATATGGAACCACCAGTTCCCATATGAGAACTAACAGTTCTATATAAGCTTTTTGGTTGAATAGGCTGCCTCGGTCCAGCCATCGGCTGGACTTATTTTTCCCAACACACTCAGGAGCAAGGGGTTGGAGAAAATAACCAGTGGGCATCGGGCAGCCTACAAAGCAGATTCTCAAGCTTTAGCGGCAACACTCCCTTCCATAACTTTCTGGAAGTAACTCACCGGCTTGATATCTGTAATTACGGTCTTGTGGATTATGGTGTTATTCCATTTGTCGGGTTTCGTATTAGCGGCGTATGCGTAATGGATGTTCAGAGGCCTGGCGTACCTTCCAACGGCCTGAATAAGCGCGGCCTCAAGGCTCTCATCCCCTTCTTTTTTTGCCTCAACACTCGCCCAAGCTTTTCCATCAATGTACAAAACGTAATCGGAGAATTTGCCGTTAACTTCGACTTCACGCAGAGCATAGAACCCTTCTTTCGGAACAGTCTCACCTGCCTTGAGCAGTTTCCAGTCTGTTTCCTCTAAATTCTTATCAATATACTTTCTTGCAAGTTCTTCCGGCTTTAGTTGATTCTGAACCATTAATCCCCCTTTCATTACTACAGCACGACAGGTAACGGTTTTGTTTATAAATCCTGCGTGAAAAGCTCTTATGGAACTTCCTCCAAAATCATCTGGGTTAGCTCAATGAACTCCATTGTTTCATCCCCGTGCAGCTGGCAACAATCTATGGCGACTTAATCAATTCGCTTATACGATTCACAAAACCTATGGCGTCCTCTATTAGGCTTTTCGCTTCTACCTTGCTGAACTCTCCTTCTACCGAGTATTGGGCTATCTGCCTTGTTCTCTTAGCTTTATAGAGCTTCTGGACGTATTCTTCTTCAAGCTTTCTTGCCTTTTCCAGAGTTGTGACAT
>CAYUOQ010000052.1:3936-6665 GCA_964446445.1 uncultured Methanosarcinales archaeon | reverse complement strand
TGCTTCCTCGGCAGCTGCTGTTGCCTTGTCTATGTTCCTTGTAAGCGAATTGGATTGAAATGCCACAAATGCAACTAATATTAGAAGTGTTATGGCAAGTCCTGTTGTCATTGCTGCCCCATTCAGCCACTTTAATTCTGGCAGTGTAATCCTTAACTCTTTTGCTTCTTCAGGTTTTTCTGCAGTGGCAGGATGATGTTCCATTTTCGGCTTTTTTTCCATTGCATTCTCTCCTGCCTTGTGATGCGTTTTCTTTTTTGTCGCTTTTTCTTCTGCCATCTTTTACGCCTTTGACTTTGTTTTCCTGAAAGGTTATGCTTTCAAATTCCCGTGTCAACAGCCGCCGACCATGGCTGGGAGGTCTGAAATGCTTGTTCCCTGGCTTGCTTCCCCGCTTCCACCGCTTACTGCCGAGCTTCCTGTGTTTGTGCTTTTTGCAACGGTTACTTTTCCTGAATTTAATTTTTCTTTCAATGAGTTAAGCTGGTATGCCTGCACTGCTGATATCAATATCAGTGCAACCAGGACGATTGGCAACAACTTGCTTATGTTTGTCATTTTTCATGCACCTCAATAATGTTTAATTTGATCTGCCTCTTTAACAGCCACCCACCATTTCCGGGAGGTCTCCTATGCTTGAAGTATCTCCTGCCTTTAGTTTGCTCAGCAAATTTCTGTCATTGAGCACTTCCGGCGTCAGGTCTAGCCCGTTTTCGAGCGCTGTAACTGCCTTTTCAACCATGTTTTTTGGGAAAAATACGGCTTTCCACTTGGTCAGTTCCATGAGGATTTCATCATCTGACCATTCATCTAGGTGATTTTTAAGGAGATACTTCGCAAGCCCCCTGAATGAGCCTGAATGGGAGCATCCACATGCAGCATTCCCGTTTTTGTCAATAACGGATAATGCTCCGCAGCAGAACTCGCACGAAATCTTTGAAGCAACAGCAATGTATCTTGCTTTTGCATCTGTGCTTAATGAATCTATTGGGATTTGACTGTCTAATTTGTTCAGCACATTTAAACTGTTCACGGGATCGCCAAAGGTTACTCCCAGCTCTGTCCCGTATTCAGGGGTTCCGGTAGGTATTACTGCCTTTATTGCATCCTGCACAGTGTCGCCTGAAAGCTTGACGTTCAGCTTTACGCTTTTTGAGTCGGATTGTGCTGAACCGTTTGAAAGTGACATTATTTGGAACTGGTTAAGTAAGATTAAGAGGCCTGCTATTGAAACCAGCAGCAGAAGTTTATTGCCCGTATTTTTTTTCTCCATTTGTTTTTCCTTTCCGCTTTTCTATATAAATTTTTCTGTTGAAAAGCTTTACATTGCTAGAAAACTATTTATACCTGTTGTAAATAATCTGTGTTTCATGAAGGCTTTCTATAGGGGGGGTGGGTTGGATGTCCTCAGTCCTCTTGAGGGGGATGTTCTTGAGCACCTTTGGCCTGACAAGAGGCTCAGGGTCAGGGATATTTACCAGCTTCTTAGGCAAAAAAAGAAGAAGGCGGCATTGACAAGTGTAGCAGTTACTCTTGACAGGCTTTTTGAAAGGGGTGTGGTTGAGAGGCAGATTGAGCCGGCAAGAGGAGGGCTGAGGTATGTCTATTCCCCGAAGAAGGACAGGCTGCAGTTTGAGAAGTCTGTTGTTGAGGAGGCTGTCAACAAGCTCATTGACAAGTTTGGCACTGTTGCCATAAGTTATTTTAATGAGCGCTTCATCAGGGAGAAAAAGTGAACTTGAATGTGCTCTGAATGCAATATCGCATTTTTCCTAAGCCCGCTTAAATCGGGTATTGTCCTGCTTTCCTTTGCTATCTCTATTATCGCTTTTGTAATGCTTAAGAGGGCAAAGTCCTTGGAAACCAGAAAGCGCCTTTTGCTGCTTTATGTCCATGTTTTTGCATTCGTATTTCCATTCCTGTTTTACATGGCTTTCAGGGGCTGCCAAAGCTACTTTTCAGGTTGCAGCCAGCTGAAGGCAATATTGAGCCTTGTGGGCCTAACAGGGATTATTTCAGGCTTGATTGCGCTTGGAGTGGCTCCAATAGTTTTTGCCCGGAGGTATGCGGGAAGGGCGGTTTCCATTAATGGGGGGAAGTGGAAGGCTTTTCTTGCTGGCCAGTCGGAAAGGCTTGGCGTACGGCAACCTTCGCTGCACGTCCTGAACACTGCTAAGCCTGTTGCTTTTTCATTCTTCTTTGTGAAGCCGAGGATTTTCCTGTCTGTTGGCCTTTTTGACATCCTTGGGAGAAGGGAAATTGAGGCAATTCTGCTTCATGAGCTTGCCCACATTAAAAACAGGGTTTCCCTGCTTAAGCTTTCAACCCATATTGCCAGGTTCCTGTCCCCCTTTGCCATGCTTGCAGCCTTCACGGGCAACTGTGGTGAGGAGGAGGCCCATGCTGACAGTTATGCAATATTGGCCCAGGGGAATTGCAAAAGCTTGAATAGCGCCAAGCTTAAGATCTCTGAATACTTTAAAAAAGATGATTGATGTGGAAAAATGTGCTGATTGCAGTAAGGACTTTGAATCTGCTGAGAGCCTGGACCAGCACAGGCAGGCAAAGCATGTGCAGCACCCAATCGAGGAAAAGAAAAAAGGCAGGTTTCCAATTAAGCTTGTTGCAATTGCCGCAATCATCCTTCTTGTCGGCTTTGCATACTTTCAATTCAAAGGCGGAAGAGCTCAATATCTGGTTTCCACTCCAGATGAGAATAATGTCTTGGG
>CAYUOQ010000052.1:282-3926 GCA_964446445.1 uncultured Methanosarcinales archaeon | reverse complement strand
CCAACGCTACTGTTACGATAATAGAGTACAGCGATTTCCAGTGTCCTTTCTGCGGCAGGTTTTTTGAGGATACAGAGCCTTTAATCATCAGCCAGTATGTTGATTCTGGCAAGGTTAAGTTTGTATACAGGCATTACCCCCTGCCCAATCATCAATATGCACAGAAGGCAGCGGAAGCTAGCGAATGTGCATCTGACCAGGGAAAGTTCTGGGAGTATCACAATCTGATTTTCAAGAACCAGAATTCGTTGAATAAGGGTGCGCTTAAGCAGCATGCATCATCTATTGGGCTTGACAGGGAAAAGTTTGATTCATGCCTCGCTTCTGGGGTTATGGCAAGCCGCGTGAGGAATGACCTTGATGCGGGCAACGCAGCCGGTGTCAGTTCGACTCCGTCCTTTTTCATAAATGGAAAGCAGCTTGTGGGTGCGCAGCCCTTTTCTGCTTTCGCTAATGCAATTAAACAAAATTGTAGGTGAACAATCAGATAAATAAAAAAATTGTTGTCGTTTTTTTGATTACACTGATTGCTGGCTTTTTGTGGGCTTTTGCATACGAATCTGTAAATCGCAGCGATATTGGATATGATAAGTTTGTCTCTGTTCCCATGACTGAAATGTCCTCTTACACGTTGCTTAAGAAAATGTCTGCAAACGCGAATGATTTCGTTGTCCTTGATGTGAGGGATAAGCCTTCTTACGACCTGGGACACATAAAGGGGGCAATTTCAATGCCAATTGCTGATATTCCAAGAAGGAACAGGGAGCTTCCAACAGATAAGGATATAGTTATTTACTGCTGGAGCCATGAGTGCGGTTTAGGGCCTAATGCTGCCGCTTTGCTTGCTAAGCTGGGCATGACCAATCTTAAGGAGTTAAGGATTGGCTGGTGCGAATGGTCTGAGCGCGGCTACCCGATTGATGGGAAGCGCTACATTATCAGGAATGAATGCCTGCAACCTCAAAGAAGCGTAAATAACGAAACTGTTGAAGTCATTGAAAGCGTTGAGGGCAACGAATACTCCTGTGTTGGCGAAGAGGGAACCTGCTAGGCCCCGGGCAAAATATTTAAGCTGGTGCAGGTTATCATTTAACATGGTTGAAGTTTGCGCTGATTGTAAAAAGGAATTTGATTCAGCTGCAAGCCTCGACCTGCATAGGCAGGCAAAGCACGTGCAGCACCCAGTCGGGAAGAAGAAGGGCAGTCCGATGCTGAAGCTGCTTATCCTTGCTTCAGTGCTGCTTATTGCTGCAGGCTCTTACCTTGTTTTTTCCGTCAGGGATGAAGGAGATCTCTTGGTGCCACAGCCGGATAACAGTTTTGACGCAAAGGCTTTTGCAGGAAAAATACCAAAAGGCCCAATCCATTGGCACCCGCACGTGACGATACTGGTTAAGGGTGAGTCCATAACTATCCCGCCAAACGTTGGTCTTGAGACAGCTGCACACAAGCCTGTCCACACCCATGAGGCTGACAACATCCTGCACTGGGAGGTCGACAATCCAACTGTTGAAAACATGCAGCTTGGCTACTTTTTTGGGAAGGTTTGAAAGAAGATGTTTAACAGCGATTGCATCCTTGACAATTGCAATGGGCTTAATGGCACTCTGAAGATGTATGTGAATGGCTCTGAGAACACTGAATTTAACCATTACATGCCCAGTGATGGCGATGAGATAAAAATAGTGTTTGAGTGAAAATGGGTTTGCGCCTTGGCTTGGTTTTTCCTGTTTTTATCCTGGCTCTGCTTGCGTCCACCGCCACTGCGCAGCTTAATAATTCAGATATTACAGAACAGCTTGCGACTTTTGAGAAGATCAGGGAGTATAATAATTCTGTTGCAGAGTCAACGCTTCGTGATGTTTCTTTTCTTATAGCGTTCCTAGGCGGTATTTTAAGCTTTATAGCGCCTTGCACAGTTGCGCTCCTTCCAGCATTCCTTGCCAATGCTGCCAGGAACAAGCAAAATGTGTCTGTTTCAACTCTTGTGTTTTTTTCCGGGTTTTCCTTGGCGTTCATTGCGCTTGGGATTGCCCTGACTTTTTTGGGAAAGGTTTCCTTTGTGGCTTTCCAGCAGGATTCCCTTGGGTTGGTTATTCAATTGGCTGGGTTCGCCCTTGTCGTTTTCGGGGTTCTATCCTTTTTCGGGAAAGGATTTACTTTGGTACGGGTAAGCAACAAGCTTCCTAAGGGCGTATTTGGCACTTTCCTGTTTGGCTTGCTGTTTGCTGTTGGCTGGTCTGCTTGCGTTGGGCCCATAATTGCCGGAATTTTCACTATGGCTGCTGTTTTCCATAATTACCTTTACACTTCTCTTCTTTTGTTCTTTTACTCGTTGGGCATTGCCATGCCCCTGTTCATTGGCGCGGCATTGTTTGACAGGTTTAATATTGCCAGCAGCAGGCTTGTGCAGGGCTTCCTGCTTAACATTCAGCTTGGGAAAAAAAGGCTTGTCCTTTCCAGCAATAACATGGTATCTGGCGCACTGCTTGCAGTTCTTGGCATTTTTTTTATCCTGGACAGGGGCACGGGTGCAATAACTGCAGCTGACCTGTTTGGGAAAATACTGCTTGTTGCAGTGCTGCTTCTTCTAGGACTTGTCTTTTATTTTTTGGTTGTTGCCAGGGTTTTCCATGCCGGGAAAACAAGGCTTATTTTCGCTTTTGCCGATGCTATTTTTTGCCTTTCCCTGTTTTTCATTGCAACAAGGCATTATAGCCTCAGGACTACTGGCCTTGCCGAGGGCTTTAGCCGCTCTGTCTTGTCAAATGTTGGCCGTTTTAATCCCGTGGCGGCTGTCATCCTGATTTTTATCATTGTTTTGGTTTCTTATTTCGTCATCAGCAGGCCTGGTGCCAAGGCAAAAGTTTAAAAGTTGGTGAGTGAGAGTTTGTGAAAATGTCCACTGGAAGGATTCAGCCTCAGTCAACAGAATCTAATCCATTCGATTCTGCAAAAAAGCAGCTTATGGTTGCTGCGGATATTCTTGGCATTGAAAAGCGCACGTATGCTGTGCTTTCCCAGCCGAAGAGGGAGCTTACGGACGATATCCCGGTCAAGATGGATGATGGCACAACCCAGACCTTCAACTGTTTCAGGATTCAACACAACGATGCCCTGGGCCCTTTTAAGGGTGGCATTCGCTTTGGGCAGCAGGTGTCCATGGAAGAGGTCAAGGCGCTTGCAATGTGGATGACGTGGAAGAGTGCCCTCGTCGGCATTCCCTTTGGCGGCGCAAAAGGTGGGATAATCTGCGAGGCCAAGAAGTTTTCCCAAAAGGAGTTGGAGCGGCTGAGCAGGGGGTATGTGCAGCAGTTTTACGAGTATATTGGGCCTGACAAGGACATCCCTGCTCCTGATATGTACACAAACGCACAGGTAATGGCATGGCTGCTTGATGAGTATGAGAAAATTGTTGGCCGCCATGCACCCGGAACTTTTACTGGTAAGCCTATTGAACTTGGTGGTTTGGGTGCGCGTGAATCAGCCACAGGTTTTGGCGGGGCTGTTGCTGTTGGAGAAATTGTTCAGCATTTGAAGCTAAAGCCAAAATCGACAACTGTTGCAGTCCAGGGGTTTGGCAATGTTGGATACTTTGTTGCTGATTTCCTCTGCTTCTTTCCCGCTAAGATGCGCATTTCTGC
>CAYUOQ010000052.1:0-272 GCA_964446445.1 uncultured Methanosarcinales archaeon | reverse complement strand
GCTGCTGGAGCTGAGTGTTGATGTCTTGATTCCTGCAGCGCTCGAAAACCAGATTACTGAGAAAAATGCGGGTTCAATCAAGTCAAAGGCTGTTGTGGAGCTGGCAAATGGCCCAACAACACCTAAAGCTGATAAAATATTGTTTGAGAAAAAGATTCCTGTTGTTCCTGATGTCCTGGCAAATTCTGGAGGCGTTATTGGCAGCTATTTTGAATGGGTCCAGAATAATTATGGCTATAGCTGGACAGATGAGGATGTTTTTGGAAAGCTGA
>CAYUOQ010000051.1:0-6667 GCA_964446445.1 uncultured Methanosarcinales archaeon | reverse complement strand
AAGTCGTCGATAAAGCTTTCAGGCATCGCCTTCAATATCTTGTTGAGGTCGTCAATCCTGTTGCCGTAGCAAACGAAGGCAAAGCACTTGCTGACAACCTCG
The DNA here is from genome assembly GCA_964446445.1 of uncultured Methanosarcinales archaeon. GTDB lineage: Archaea > Nanobdellota > Nanobdellia > Woesearchaeales > UBA10216 > UBA10216. The sequence goes on along the minus strand of CAYUOQ010000051.1, from coordinate 6,565 downwards.
TCAACCTTGCCAGCTCCCCACTGCTCAACCAGCTTCGACTGTTTCAACAGCAGCTCAGTGACATCGCCACTTGATGTGAGAGTATGCTGGCCGACCTTGGTTTTGAGCAGGTTCCCGACCTGATCCTCGGTCAGCTTGGAAACATCTACAAGGTCGTTAACGCGCCTTGAGGCAAGCTTGGCTTCAGCCTCTGAAAGCCCCTTGGCCCAGTCCTCGCTGTGCTTGAACATCCTCGCAAGGCCATTAATTTGCGCATCAGCCCATCCCTCAATGCCCTCCTTAAGGTACTTCAGCTTGCTCATCTTCTCGGCAATCTCCGCCCCAAACTGTTCAGCATCTTTTACGATATCCAGTTTTTCCAAAAGCTTGGCGGCCTTTCCAGTCTTGCCAAGAATCTCCCCCGCCTTGAACGCAGTCTTGACCTTGCTAAAGATTGCGCTTCCCAATGCTATCTGTTCAACAAGGTAGCCTGCAGAGAAACCGTAAACAAATCCAACCTGCGAGTGACGGTATGCTTCCTTGTCTGACTTGAACAGGTTAACACCTTGGCCTTTCTCAAGAATACTGCGGAACATGGACTGGAAAACATCATCAAGATGACTTCCCACAGACCAAAGGCCTGATATCATCTCGCTCGCGTCAGACCATACTTTTTTCAGGTCGCCAATATGCCAGATGGCAAACCAAATTCCTTTCAGGACGGTTGCAACTCCAGTAACATCGTCAACCACGCCCTGGCCAATGCCATAGACTGCACCAGAGAAAGTGCCAACGCAGCCAGCACCAATTCTGATAAGGGCTGTTGTCTGGCCATCCTTGTCTGATGCAATAATGAGCATTCCATCCTGCATTGGGATGCCATCAAGGTATTCAGAAACCTTGACAGCAGACTCAAGAGTGACATTCTTTGGATTTACCAGGACTTCAGCATAATCCTGGATTCCTGTATCAGCCAGTGCCTGTGCTACAAGGTAAGGTTTCTCGCTGTAGCTTGCACTCATTATCGTTGTCGTGTTAAGCGCATTGACTATTGCATTATGCGCCTCAATTATGCTTCCTGTCTTTTTCCATTCTTTCCACAGGATATAGAATGAAGCTGGAGTCGGGATGCAGGCGAGTAGGTCAACGCTATCGCTCCCAAAAGTTGTCTTGAAGCTGCTGGCTGAATTGCCCGGGTCTGTGCCCAGCAGGGTTTCATCACTATCGCTAAAGCCGTCACCATCCCTGTCACCAGGCAGGTTGCACCTGCAGCCAACCCTCTTGTAAGAGTCACCGGAAACATCAAGGCTCACTGTGCTGCAAGACGTGCCTTCTGGACAATCAACCTTCACTGTCCTAAGGCCGTACTGGGCCTCAAAGCTCAGCTTCCCATTTGTCACAGTGTTCCCCTTAAGGCTGCCATCGAGGTAAACACTAGCACCTGCTATTGGTTGGTTCTTCGAGGCGCCTTCGGAATAATAAGTCTCAATAGTCAAGGTTGCCTTAGGTGCATAGGAGGCGCAGTCTGAAACGCATGTCCTGTAAGTCTCGCTACCGCCACAAATTCCATTGCCACAGTATTCAGGGACTGAGCTCATACAGTTTCCAAAGCCATCGCTTATAGGCGATGGGTACTCCTTTGAGCAGAAAGGCATGGAAGAGTCAAATGCCGTGCAGTCAGAGCTTCTCCTGCAAGAGCAAAGGGCGGACGAGCCGTCCAAGGCACTGCACGTTGCAGGGGCAGCAGTTGTGTGGCACTGCTTGTCAGAATCCCAATAGAAAGGATAACCTGAGGAGCAACACAATGACTTGCCAGTTGCATCGCAGTTCCAGTTTGGATAGTTGGGGTTCAGGCAGTTGGTCCAGCCCTCGCTGCCGCACTTCTTGGCAGTGTCGCACTGAGCTGAGTTCTGCCAGCAGCCGGAAGTCCTGGCGCAGTAAACAGGATAGCCGGTTGGGCAACAAGCTATTGTCCCATCTGACTTGCAGTTCTCATAGGGGTAACCTGAGATAGTACAATCACTTGAGCCGTAACAGGTGCTGCCGCACTTGTTGGGCTTGTCATCTGGGCAGACCTTGCACGAGCCACCCCAGAAATACGGCTTATTTGATGGGCAGCAATCCGTATCGGTTGAATCAATCTTCCCATCACAGTCATTATCAAGGCCCTCACTGCAAATCTCTACAGGCACCGTGCCACAGCCGCCGCAGGCATTCTTCACACCTTCATCAGTCTGGCCGTCGCAGTCATTGTCGGCATTGTCACAGGTTTCAGTTGATGGACTGCCCGGGCTAACAGAGCATTCCTTGCCACTTCCGGCATCATTGCACTTGTAAGTCCCCGTCTTTTTGCATTCCCCTGTCCCGACCGTGCAAGAGTTCCCTATGTCAGGCACGTTATCCCTCACGCACTTAAAACAATTATTGACCCACCATACAGACCCGTCATTATCGTTGCAGTCATCACCACCACAGGTGTTGCTCTTGTGGCTATCACCATCATTGTCAGGGCACGGAACTGAGCATCTTGAACCATCCCATTTTTGCCCCGAAGGGCAGCAATAGTCCTTGTCACCGGAAAAGGGGTCATACCAACACGCAGCCCCGTCGCAATCGCAATTGCCAGAGAAGCAATCCTCATCTGAATCGCAATCTTGCTTGCCATTCTCTAATGAGCAAGGTTCGTTCGGCTTTGAAGTCCCCCATGTACCATAATCTGCACGCTCATCGTCCTTTGACTGGTCACAGACCCTGTCGCCACTGCAGCTTATATCCGCACGAAGGTTATACCCTGCTGTTGAGCCGAAATAAGCGCGGTCGTCATACGTTTTTGTCTTGTCACCGTCACAATCGTACTGCCGGGGAGAAGTCACATAGTAATTATATGCATAAGGCGTATCGGCGTAATTGTAGCTTCCAGAACCAGTGCAATCATAGTAATACCGCGACCAAATGCTGCATTTCCATTTATCGCCTGCGTTTCCAGTTCCTATGTCATGCCAGTCGCTTACACCCCCATTGAAGCACTTCCCAGCACTGCAAATATTCCTCAAAAAGGAAGAATCTGCCTTGCACTTGTCCAGAGGTGACTTGCTTTCCCATGGCCACTTAAACGTGCTGCCATAACAATTGTCAATTGTGCCATCGTTGCACCAGTCATAACAAACAACCTGCGTATTAGATGGGTAATCTTCCACCCTTGTTTTCAACGAGCTTCCGCCCCAGGTAACCCCATCGGAAGACGTGCTGCCATCATAGGTGTAGGAATCATCGTACTTTATTGAAGAGGCAATTGCTGATGATGCAAAGCTTGCAAGGATTAGCTGAGCCGCTAAGAAAATTGCCAAAAATTTCAGCGATTTAGCAGCCTTGCAGTTTTGCATTTCCCCACCAGGACTATTTAAAATATTCGCTTGAAAAAGCCCCTTACCTTTCTGAAAAAAGATTGAGTTTGCGGCTTGGATGCAACAATTGGGTGTTCCCCAAACTCTTCTTTGCTGAATTGGGAAAGTATCTCAGCAACTTTTTCTTCACCAGGCTCTTGGCCACCATACTTTTCTTGAAACTCCTTGGCATGCTTATCACCAAATTTTTGCAAGCTTCCAAGCAACTGGCCGTCAGTGTAATTTGAAAGGTAAATGTTGTACTGCTTTGAAATGCGCCTGATTTTTTTAACCTGTGATTCATCATTGGCTCCAGCACTTGAGCTGGCGGGCGATTCCACATTGGCTTCCTGACTCGCAACAATACCTGAAGCCTTGACCTTGGTGCATTCAACCAGTTTAGTTTCCGGAGAATACTGGCAGTCCATCACCATGCCATTCTTGTCAGGCTGCTGCCTTCCAGAAGCTTCAGATTCCTTATGGCACTCCTTGTCCCCTTCGCCGAAAATTTCGCAAATTTCCCTTTCACCATGCAAGGCCACACTGGCTTTGACTGTTTCATCCTGTGCAGGCTGGGAAAAGCCCTGTGAAGTTAGGTCACTGCCTAGCTTCTTCAGGTACGGGCTGAACAATGCAGAGCAATCCTTGCCAGTCTTGGCCCAGTTATTTGCTGGGTCATAAGGCGTTATCAAGACCACATAGCCAGCCTTCTTCCAAAGCGTAGTTGAATCACTCAGGTTCCCATAGTAATAAAGCCCGTTTTCACTCGCCAAATCCATTGAATTTGATGCCTTGAATATTCCAGACTCAGCAGTTTTTTCAGAATATTTGGTGAGCAGGACCGAGCACCTTTCGCCATTATCAAAATTTATGTAGTATGCCAAGATTGAATTAAGTACTCCTTTCTCTTTCCCATTCAGCTTGGTTAAGTTCAACACGCCAGAAAAATCCAGGCTTCCAAAGTCCTCAGCAAGGATGCAGCTAGGCGTGCTGATGGAATAATAATCTGAACTGCTCTCATGTTCCTTTTCCTTTAACGGCTTGACGCAAAGCTCACCCTGCCCAACCCCTTTCTGAATGTTCTTGTTTTCGTTTTCAGATTCACATATCTGGTCCTCATCAGCATAGCAATCATTGTCATTGTCCTTGCCATCACAGGTTTCCTCTGCCTTTGTGGTGCAAATCCCACCGCAGTCAACTGAAACCTCATCCTGATTATGGTACCCATCACTGCAAGTTTCTTTCACCGGTGTTGACTGAACACCTGCGCTACCTGCGGGGATGCCCCCTCCACTAGGAGATATTGCCTCGGCACCATGCGAAGAATCTCCAGTCATACTGTCCTCGTATGGCAAAATGTACGCTATATCAGAACTGGCAACAGCTGCTGGGCTCATGATTGCCATAAGCGAGACTGCCATCAGGAACAATCTCCATTGTGATTTTGTTGAAGTTTTCGTTTTCTTGCCTCCCCTTTAATCAACTAACTAAAAAGTCTCTTGAAAAAGGGCTTTGCCTTTGAAATAAAGCAGTTTCAGGCTCTTTTTCCGTGCCCTGCGTTATTGAAACTGGTTGAATAACCGGCTCATCTTCCGAAACAGCATGAGGCCCTCTGATTATCTCTCCATCAATGCCCTGCCTGAGAAGCGTGTAAGCTGGACCGGATTCTGTTTTAAGAGTTATTATCTTCCAGTCCTTCTCAGAGTAGCTTGTCCTGAAGACTTCTGCCTCATCGTTTGCTCTTGCCTGCCAAAGTTCATTGGCTTTTGCTATTGCTGCATTCAGCTCCTCCTTTGGAATGCTGTCTACGTCAGCGGGATTTGCTGGCGGCAAGCTATATTCATTAAAGGCTTGAACCTTAAGCTCTTCCTCAGGCTCTGCTGGCTTTACCGGCATAGCGCTATATGAATAGTGGCCGTTTTCGAAAATTCTCGTTGCAATCCACTCTTCACCGGTTGACAGGGTGAAATAGACTTTTTCGTCTGTCGTGCCATTTATGCTCAACTCAAAGGTTATTTTGATGACCTCATCCATCTGCCTGATTAAGTCCTGCTTTTTTTCCTCAGAAGTTTCAGCATGCGCGAAGGAGGCAACTGTCAATAACATCAGAACGAACAGCGATGCTATGAAACGTTGTTTTCTCATTCCAAATCCCCCAATTAATTTATCTAATACTGAATTGCGGCAGTCATATTTAAACTCGTCGTATAGTGTTTTATATAAAACAGGTTTTAAATGCGTTCCTGATAAAATCAGGGTTTCTCGTGACTGAGTCAATGGCTCTCCCGCCCCCTGCAGCTCCCGTCTTTGACGCCATCATCTTTTCAGCGCTCTTGAAAAATCCTCCGGCTGCGTTTCCTGCCTTCTTTGCTGCCCATCCGCTGCGCGGCCAACGAATTTTCCTGCAACAGCCCCGCAGATACCCCCAGCCTGTAACTCTTATCGAATTGCTTTTTCATTTCATGCATCCTCCCGTATTATATCGCCCCTTTTAACGAGATTATTCTTATCCAGATAATCAAGGATTTCTTCAACACTATCAAATTCGTGTCTTTCATCCATCGCAAACTTTCCGGTTTCAGAGTTCTGTTTTTCCAGGATCATAACATACTTTTCATTTGTATACTGGTCTTTTAACTGAGCAATTACATCCAAGCGCCATATTCTGATCCTAAACACATATGCTGATCCGGATTCTTCAGTTTTATAAGTAATAAAAACGTCCTTACCGTTGGACAATTTTCCTTTAAGCTTACCTAATGAGTAATTTTTCATTTTCCTAAATCATCTATTATTATGTTGACTTTCATACCTTTCGGTGTCATTATATTTATATGCGGATTAGTAGCATGAGGACTTCCTTCAGTCGCGCCATAGATTCTGTTTGTTGAGGGGTCGCGCAGAAAATCTGTTCTATAAGTGCCCTTGGTAAATAGATCATCACTTTGCGAGATTGGTTTGGTATTTGGACCTGCTCCAGGCACTTTTGTTAAACCTTTGGGGAAGGCTTCTCTCATTAGTGCATGAGCTTCATCATATGAGCTAACGTGTACATCAGTTCCGCTTGGTCCAGTTCGAAGTTCTTTTGCTTTATTAATAAAAGAAGGGTCACTTTTAAAGTGGGAAATTTTCCCAACTCCTGCAGCTCCCGTCTTTGACGCCATCATCTTTTCTGCGCTTGTGAAGACATTTCCGACTGCGGG
>CAYUOQ010000050.1:0-6766 GCA_964446445.1 uncultured Methanosarcinales archaeon | reverse complement strand
GAAATAAAGAGAACCCTTGCGGGTTCTCTGGAGGTCAAAATGGGTTCGAGCCAGTTTAACACTCCGCAGGGGAGTGAAGAGGAGAAATATAAAAAGTTGTTGGAACTTAGGAAGATAAGGGGGTATAGTATCCTTGCTAAAGGGGATATTCCTGTAGTTGTTGATGAGGAAAACTTTTTTGTTCCGAGTCAAAGCGATAAGGGTAAGCGTTACAAGGTCACTCATCTTGAAGGTTGGACTTGTGAATGCCCAGATTATACGCAAAGGAAGATAGAATGCAAGCACATCCAGAGCATACGCATTTTCTTGAAGGTCAGAGGTAGTCAGGACGCTGCCATTCTGGAACTGAAACAGGAACTGAATAAGGAAGTTATCAACTGCTCTTTTTGTGGTTCTGATGAGGTTATGAAGCGTGGCAAAAGAAAAACCACCACAGGAACAAGACAGCGTTACAAGTGCAAAAGCTGTAACAGAAGGTTCGTGCCAGACCTTGTAAAGAGAACTAAAGTAGACGCTAAAATGATTACTTTTGTAATGGATTTGTATTACAAGGGGCTTTCGTTGAGGGACATTAGGGGCAGCGTTAAGGACTTTTTCAGCGTGAAGCTACACCACGAAACTATAAGGCAATACATCCTGAAATTTAGTAAGCAAATCAGCGATTACACCGACAAATTCAAGCCGCAGATTAGCAATAGGCTACAAATTGATGAGCAAAAGCTCAAAACCAAAAGCGAGAAAGAATGGAAATGGTGCTGGAACGTCATAGACGAAAAGACAAGATTCTTGCTGGCAAACAACATCACCAATGAAAGAAGCATCTTTGAGGCATCAATCGTTTTGGACAAAGTCAAGCCACTCATCAAAAAGCCAGTAGTCATAACTACCGACAAGCTTGCTTCTTACAAGCACGCTATCACCACCATATTGCCACAGGCAACCCATCTAAGCGGTGTTGGACTACAGAACGAACATAACAACAACTCAATAGAACGCTACCATAATCAAGAGAGAGAATTTGACAAAGTAAGGCGTGGCTTCGACAAGTTGGAAGAATGGCAGGCAGGACATCGCCTGTTCCACAACTTCATTAGAGAAAATAGTGCTTTAGGGAAGACTCCAGCACAGGCAGCAGCAATAGAGCTAACAGAAGGTAATAAGTGGATGAGTCTGCTCAGAAAATCTACGAAACAATCGGAGGATTTTCAGAAAAATGGATAAAAAGCATAATAGTTGCGGACTGAGCCGAATGACTTTCGCTTTTTGCAAAAAGCATACGGGAAAAGAGGGCAAAGGCATATTAAAATGAAAAATACAATTAGAGAGATGGAAGTTCAAAAAACATTTAAAGGGACTATGCTCTTACCAGAGTATATGAATAAGAAAAGATTCATTTTAGGGCAATATTTCACTAAAAAAAGCATAGTAGACAAGACTATAAATCTAATATTAAGGTATAAGAGCTACGATAAAGCGATTAAGATTTTAGAACCTTCTTTTGGGACAGGGAATTTCATAAAAGGACTAAAAGATAAGAGATTTAGTAATATTATTGGTTGCGAGATTGACGAGCAATTTACAGAAAATTCTTCTGATTTTTTTAATTTTGCTTTAACAGAGAAATTTGACTTAGTCATAGGCAATCCTCCCTTCACTAAATACAACCTTAAGGAGAGCTATTATTACTTAAAAAATCACAGTAACGATTTGACGCACCCAGAAAAATATTTAACAAGCAAATTGATGGAAAAAGAGAAAGTTCAGATAGAAAACGCCTTTATTCTGAAATCGATTAAACATCTTAAAAACAAGGATTCGAGTATAGGTTTTGTTTTACCAATTTCTTTTTTTATAAAAAATAAAAATAATGAAATCAAAAATGAAATATCTAAAAACTTTTCCACAATCATAATTTATCAGAATAGTGAAAAGTGGGTTGATGAGCCGATACCCTGCTGTTTTGCAATATTTACGAATGTTGAGCAATTAGCCAATAAGATACTTTTGCTTTACGAAGATGGCGGATACGTGGAAGAAGTTTTAGACAAATCACAATTACTTAATGAGGAATTAATACCTAAATCATTCTTATACAAAAAAAATAATCACCAAGAAGGGATGCCCTTGTCAGAATTTTTGACAGACAAAAAAGTAGAATACAATAGGTCATATAGCGTGAATAATGTTTCGGGAGCAAACATATTGGAGAGAAACAAAATTCTTATAAGTGAAGAAGTATCCGAATACTGCCTTGCTATCGTAAGGGTAGGTAATGCGAGTGTTGGAAAAGCGGGTTTAATAAATGTCAAAAAAGACGTTTTAAATGATATGTTTTACGTCTTTAAGTTTAAAGAACAATTTAATGAGAATAAAGAATTAAAAGAAAACATCTGTAAATTGATAAACGAAAATCAAAACCATTTTAAGAATCTGACCTTTAGAGTAGGCAGTAAATCGATTAAAAAAGAAGATATATTTAATTTCAAAGTAGAATTGGGAGTTAAAATCAATGGCACAACCCCTTAAAGGTAAAATTCTGAAATTTGAACAAGACTATATTGAAACAGAAATTAAATGGAATCTTAAATTAGGAGATGATATTTTTAAGAAAATTGAAGTAACCCGAGCAGTAAGATGGCTTAAATCTGAAATTAAGAAAAACTCTGATGACAAAAAGAATATATCTCTAAGTAAACTTAATGAGTTACTAAACGAAGCCTTCTATGACATAATTAAGCGAAAGAAATAGGTAATAAAATGGCAGATTGGCGAAGCGCAAAATTTAAATGGCGTATGAAAGCATATAGAGACAACTTGAAAAAGAAAGAACAAGATTCTATTGAAAATGAGAAAGAACAACCAAACTCAGAAGATGTCAAAAGAATTTTAGAAATATGGCAAAATTCAAAGAAAAAGAATGAAAAAGAGAACAATTCAAATTCAAGAGTTTAGAATCATGATTAAAGCGTTCCTATGGTCGTTGGATGCGTGAGATAATGTTATTATCGTTCCCTGAATATCTCCTTTTTCTGGAGTCAAAAACATCCACTTCCTAAAACAGCACCATTAGGAACTGTTCCTTCGCTATTTTTGATTTTTATTGACGTATGGCTAAAAGGCAATAATACATACATGTGTGGATGGGGATTAATTCCATAATCCCCTCCTTTAAAGGTTATTCTGACTTTTATCCCTGAAGGGAGAGTTTTTTCGAATGAGTAAAAGTTTTCTGTGTATTTAGAAACCTCAAAACCTAAAAAATTATCCAACTTTTCAGTTGTGGACTTGGTAGTTTCTCTTTTTGAGTAGGGCGATTCATTAACAAACTTGCCCAGTTTTTTCAGTTGTTCGGTTAATGTTTTAATGTCATCCAAATCAAGAAAGGTATCTGATAGGGCTTTTACTTCATCGTTTGTTATCATCCATTCAACAAAAGAGTTACCCACATTGGTCGCTTTTGTTGGACTACTCGCATGGTTCCCGTTTTCATCTGCAATTCTGACCCCACCTTGAGCTTGATGCAGAGATAAACACACCTTACCGCTATTTATTCTTGCTTTCACAGAAGTGAATAAGGAATTCTGCCTTTATAAATGTTTTTTTAGTCCCGCCCCACGACAGACGATAAACTGCCTTTTAAAGTCCCGTAGAATAGACAGAGCCCCACATTCTGGAAAAAGCAGCTGTAGCTGCCTGTGTGGCATGTGCCTTTGCCTCGCTGCTCAACTATCAGCAGAACAGCATCGCTATCGCAGTCAAGATAAATTTCGTTGACCTTCTGCCAATCGCCTGATGTTACTCCCTTCCGCCAAAGCTCGTTTCTGGAAGTGCTCCAGTAGGTTGCGTAGCCTGTTCTCAGCGTTTCCTTCCATGCCTGCTCGTTCATGTATGCCTGCATCAGGACTTGTTTTGTTTTCACATCCTGCGCTATTGCAACAACCAGACCGCCGCGCTTTGCAAAGTTGGGTGCCAGCCTTGTGTCGAGGCTTATTTTCCCACCCAGAGCTTTCCAAGCGTTTTTGTGACCGCTGCTTCCCAGTCTTTCCTGCATTGTATGTAATCCTGATTTGGTTCAAGCACGGGTTTTAAGCTGTTAATTGCCGATTTGGTAGCTTGCCTTCCTTCATATTTTGCGATGTCCACTGCTATTACGGAAAAGGTAAAAAGCAGTGGTGGCATTACGTAAAGCTCTTTCTCAGCAGCAGTCCTTCCGGTTCTAACAACGTCAAGTCCAAGGCACTTGTCAAACCTTATAGCCTCTTCAATACTTTCTGTTGGTCGTGCATCAACTTTCTGGCCCAGCAGATAATATGCTAAGCCTTGGTTCCTTCCTTTTACATATACAGGCAAACTTCCTTCTATTGTGTCCTCAAGTATTTGCCTGGCATTTTCGCCATTGCTTGTCGCTAACAGACAAAGTCCTGCATAGTCGCGCAGTCCTGTTGAACCTATAACCCTTACATCTGTTGAGTTAGGCCGGATTGCAGCGTTAAGCTTGTCCCACCTTACTGGCCGTTTCCCCCTTGCCATGTAGGGCACCATCGCAGCGAAAAGGTCGTCAAGTCCTATTATGGCAGCGTCTGCAAGCCCTTCGCGTATCCCGCTGATTGTTGGGTAATCGCTTCCGTAAATCAATGCAGGCACTCCGCCAATTACTGCTTCTTTTGCCGAGAAAGCTATTCTCCAGCCGCTGCGGAGGTCATATTTCACAGTAACGGCATAGTCTTCATACCTCTCCCAACCCTCTACTAACCGGTTTATCACTTCCTCTTCGCTTTCCCTTTTCTTCGCTTCTCTCATAAGCTTAATGGCGTTACGAGGCCAGCGATAGTCAAACCCTGTTTTCCAAGGCCATTCGTAGCCTTTTGGGGGAGGGCTTAAGTCTATATCCCAATCAATGCCAAGGTTTTCCAGCCACTCAAGCGTTTCCTGAGCCATCCCCCCTGTTTCTGGTATTGCAATTTTAACAGTTTGATTATTCATCTCAATCATCTCCGCAGCCCCCGCTGCACTTTTCATTCTTGTATCGCTAGAATTGTTCACCACAGTAGTTTAACTGCAGCGTCAACAGCAGCAGCAATGATGATTCTCAGAAAGCGTTATAGTAAGGGCCATAGTTGGGAATCGAACCCTGCCCTTAAGCTCCACAAGCTTGCATGCTGCCACTACACCACTACGGCCGATATATGCTGCTCTTACTGAGGATTGTGCCAACACTTTTAGGTTGTCAATAAGCGGCAATTTCGCAGAATTTGCGGCGTCTCCGTTAAGCAGTAGAGGAAGTTCTGTGCATCCCAGCACAATCGCTTCAGCCCCAAGCAGTTTTAGCTTTTTAATTATTTCCAGCAGCCTGCAAATATCATCCGCGTTCTTTTCTCCTTTGAGTATGTTCATTATTACAGACGTAACTGCCTTGCAGTCTTTTCGTGTGGGATTTACGGTAGCAACACCATAGCGCTTAAGCGCCGTTTCATATAGCCTTGCCTTAATTGTAAGTTCTGTGCCTAGAACCCCTACTTTGTTCAATTTGGCAGCATAAATTATTTTAGATGTCTCTTCTATTATGCTGTAAACTGGTATGCTGACTGAGCTACACATTTTGCTGTAGAAAACATTAACGGTATTGCAGGGTATTGCAACAAAGTCAGCGCCTGCCGCCTCAAGCTTTCTAAGCCCGTAACTTAACTTCTCAATTATTCCTTTTCTGCTGCCGACGTTATCAACCACGTTTGGAAGCGGAAGGTTGTAGATTATTATTTCAGGATAGTCAGAATCATACCTTGCCCCGTACTGCCTTTGGCATTCGCTGATAACCTCTTTGTAGAGCTGAGCTGTTGCTTCCGGCCCCATGCCTCCAAGAATTCCTATAGTCTTGGACCTTCGGATGAAGGCAATCACTCTTTATTGCTTTGGCTGCCTTAGAACTCGTTTCGCTTTCCGTGAAGGCAATCAACTCTCATATAACTAGGAATAGGAAAGGCGTATTTAAGCATTTGGCATATACTGCTGAAGAAGCAGAGTTTTAGCTCCCCTTATCCTCTCGAAACCTTTGTCAAGGGTAATTATGGTCGCATTGTTATCCATCGCGATGGCTGCCGTGAGTAAATCAAAATCTTCTATTTTTTCACCTATTTGGTCATGCAAATATGCAAGTTCCGCATAATTCCTGGCACTATCGAGCGTTAGCGTCAATAATTTGAACCTGTTGAGGAACTCGTTTGCAGTTTTCTTCTTACCATCACTTTTGCCTGCATATCCATAATAGAATTCTGCAATGTTCAGCGTTGTCATATAAAAAAGATTTTCGTCACTCACAAGCTCCCCAAACTGTCCTATTACCGCTTTATTGCCTCTTTCAATTCCGATTAATATGCTTGTGTCAAGGACGTATTTCATTAATGTCTCTCCTCATTCTGAACCGCTTTCTAAAAGCCTTCATCCTGGCAACATCATCGTCAGTTAGCGAACTCTTGTGCATTTCAACGAATGAAAGCAGGTCATTCCACCATTTTCTTGTATCCTGTTTTTGTGCTTCTTTGACCATAATTCCCAGATATTCTGCCATATCAACTCCTCTGCTGGCCGCCTGTGCTTTAAATTCGTTCCATACCCCTTCGTTCACTCCTTTCAAAGCTTTCGTAGCCATGTTACCTCTAAAGTTTAACTTGTTTAATAAGTTTAATAGTTTAACTATTTAAACTTTTCTGGAACAAACAGTATCTCCGCATTGTGAGTGATTCTTTTGTTGCTGCCAGCCAGCGATGGT
>CAYUOQ010000049.1:3402-6833 GCA_964446445.1 uncultured Methanosarcinales archaeon | reverse complement strand
GTTTCTTGTCTCCTATGAGCATTGCTGCCCTTTTGGTTGTTAACGCTGTAACCTTATTTTCCGGAGCCACGTCAAGCAGCCTTGTTAATCCCTCTACTCTATCGGGGTCGAATGGATTCCACCATGTTTTTTTAGTAATAGCATCAACATTGCTAACGCCCCACTTCTGGACGAGCTTGGACTGCTTAACAAGGAGGTCGTCAGTGGAGTAGGCTGCTGATGCTTGAATTATTTGTATAAGCAACAGCAGAGCAACCGCTACAAAAAACCAGCATTTCCTTACTACGTGTTCTTCAGCTCTCATGCTTACCTTGCATCTTTCCAACGATATGCACATTAAAGGTCTTTGAATATGACGACATCAAACTCAACTTTGCGATCTTTCCAGTAGTTTGATGCTTCATCCAAAATATCAAGCAAAGTTGAATAGGTTTTATTGGCTGTAGCCTCTCCGATAGGCTGAAGTAAAACAGCGGTTCGTTTTATTTCAAGCCAAGACAAGTCTCTAATATAGTCTCGAAACGCATCCCAATTTCTGCCAAAATTGGAAGGGAATTTAAGTGCATTTGCAAAAGTATCAAGAATTGTCATTTTATCACTTAATTCAGGATAGTTTAGCTCAACAATATTGTATCCCATTCCAGCATAATGTGACCTTATCGTTCCGTACGACTGCACGTTTCTATATTCAGCCATTCTTTATCACCACCTTAAATATTTTATAATGATCTGGCGTATAGTATATTTCGCCATTAGACCCTCGAACTATCCTTTCTATCCCTCTGACAGTGTCTGTATCCAGGACAGAAGTATACTCTTTGTAGTATCCGAGAGGTTGATTTGGGAGCAAGCCTTCAACATTTTTGAAAACTCCACCATCTTCGTCAAATCTGAATGGGCCACCATCTTCTATTCGTTTTATTGTAGCTTTTGCACTCACAGTTAGTTTTTCGAAGTCAATAAAGTCTATTTTTTTACTTATTGCAACACCCAAATTTTTTAAATGCTCTAAAAACTCTTCTTTAGTTAAAAGTTTACACGGCGAATTGCAGATCTTAAGTGATATTTTGAAATCATCCAGGGAATTAAATCTTTTAAGAATTGCATCTGCGCCGTTTATTGTTTTTTCAAATTCATCGATATTGTTAAGTTTATTCAGTGTTGGAGCATCAAATTCTAATGCTATTTTTTCAGCAGTTTTTGCAAAATTACTGTTTCCTAAAAACTTCACAGCATTCTCAGGAGTGAACGTATCAAGCAATCCATCCGGCATCGCCTTTAGAACCTTGTTAAGGTCATCAATCCTGTTGCCGTAGCAAACGAACAAGATGCACTTTGAAACAACCTCATCAACCTTGCCAACACCCCACTCGCTAACAAGCTTTGCCTGCTTGGCAATCAGGCTTTCTGTAGCGTCGGCGGCTTTCAGCGTCTGCTGGCCGAGCTTTGTGTTGAGAAGATTGCCTATGTCGTTATCTGCAAGCTTGGCAATATTCTTCGTAGCCGCCTTTGCTTCTGCTTCTGAAATCTCACCAAGCCATTTTTCGTGCTTAAGCTTCACCAGCCTTACCAACGCTTCCCTTTCAACCTCAGTCCAATCAGAAATTTTATCAGCGTACTTAAGTTTCTGAACAGTGCTTGCAAGCTCACCCCCATACTTTTGCGTAATATCTGTCAAAATTTTTGCAAACTTCAGACTGCTGCCCGCCTTTCCAAAAATGCTGCCCAATCTCAAATACTTCAAGACAGCAACCACGCTTATTGGAGGGACAAACTGGCCAATGACGTAACCAGTTACGTAGCCATTAAGGAATCCCAGTTGGTAATTTAGGTATGCGCTGCTATCAGAGTTGAAAAGGCCTGTTTTTTGGGTAGTGTTCTTCCCCTTCTCCAATATGCCCACAAGCATATCATGGAAAATTTCACCGGCCTTGCCAAATAATTTAGGAATATCCTTGATAAATCCGACTATATCGTTAATTGCCTTTGATGGATCGGTAGCAAAATGCCAAAAGCCCTGAACAACGTCCCATATGCCAATTAGGTTATCCTTAATTCCTGAACCAGCGCCATAAATACCACCAATGCTCCACCCAAGGCAAGTAGCCCCAACAGCTATTATTACAGTGGTTGAAGTGTCAAAATCAGTAATTACAAAAACCGCTCCAGAGTCGGTAATGAAACCATCAACATCTTCGGATGACTTTATAGCAGTCATCAATGCAGTATTGCTGGCAGTAACTGCCGCATCAAGTTTTGCGGATTTAACCGCCTGCATGACAATCATGGTGCCAGATCGGTCTTCGAAATTGGCGGCCATAACGCTGCTGGTGTTCAGGGTATTTATAACAAGGCTATTTGCCTGAATAAGGTCGCCCTTGTTTTTCCAAACCAGAGCTAACATACCGGGAATATCCAAGCATCCTTTCGGGTACTTAATGCTCGTCATTACCGAAGCAAAATTTTCACCTGCATTTTTGGGGTCAGTCCCTAATAGTGCTTCATCCGTATCACTGAAGCCATCACTATCAGAGTCGCCAGGAGGATTGCAGTCACACTTCACACTCTTGAATTCTGTGCCTTTAACGTTTACAGTCCACACTCCGCACAATGCAGAATCCGGGCATTCAACCTTGACATTCCTGCTGCCGTAAGCAGCCTCAAAGCTTATCTTGCCATCACTGCCTGTTGTTCCTTTTAAGATGTTATCGAGATAAATATATGTTCCGGCTATTGGCTTGCCCTCTAAGGCGCCTGAACCGTAAGCAACATCAACATTGACAGTTCCTTTCGGCGCAGAGCCTGCACAGTCGCTCACGCAGATGCTGTAAGTCTCGCCGCCACCGCCGTTCCCATTTCCGCAGTATTCCGGCCTTTCGGAAAGGCAGGCATGGAAGCCCTGGCTTGTCCTGATTCCGTAAGTCTCGCCGCAATAAGGCTTGGAAGCATCAGCAGCTTTGCACTCTGAATCGGTATCGCAGTCACAGTTGGCAGAAGTGCCATCAGGAACAGTGCACCTTACAGGCTCGCTGCCTCTGTGGCACTGGCTATCGCTCTCCCACCAGACTTGAACATCCGGAGCGCAGCACCTTAACTGGTCGCCAACGCACGTTCCAAAGTAGCCATTGTCAACGCAAACCCACCCTTTTCCGGAGCATTCATAAAAAGGCCTGCCGTCACACATACCACTGTCCGCAAAGCACCGGTTATTTCCCGGGCAGAAATATGGGTACTGGGGCTCGCAGCAGCCAGGTTGGCTGTCAACACATTTCTGATTATACCTGCTAGGCTCGTTGCATGCCCACCACTCCCCGCCGCACTTTATGGATGAGTCGCATCGTTCCTTAGTATTCCAGCACGGATTTGGCTCGGTCTTTTCGCAGTAGTAAGGCTGGTCGCCGGAACAACAGCCCTCGTTTGAATCGCCATTG
>CAYUOQ010000049.1:0-3392 GCA_964446445.1 uncultured Methanosarcinales archaeon | reverse complement strand
TCGGTGCAGACGAGGCATCCTTCATCGATTGAGCCATCGCAATTGTTGTCCACGCCATCCCCGCACACCTCTGATTCTCCTGGATTGATATTCAGGTCATTGTCGTTGCAGTCCGTGGAACTTCCAGCAGAGCAGCCTGAAGAGCCAGGATTCCCATAACCATCACCATCTTTGTCAACGCATTTTGTCCTGCACTTGCCCTTGTCATCAGAGCCGCAATACCACTCCTGCCCGCCGGGGCAGTTAGACCAGCACTCACTTCCGCACTTATTAGGATAGTCAGGACTTATGCAACGTTCAAATACGCATTCGCCATTCCCATTGTTGCAGGCAAAAGTAAAATCCTTATAGATTGTATCATCGCAGTTACTCCAGCAAGTATTCTCACACTGATTCGGATAGTTTGGATCATTACTGCAAGTTACTGTCCTGCACCGGCCAGTTCCAGAATTGCACTCAAACTGGGTTAAACCGCAGCCCGACCAGCACTGGCCACCGCAAGGGTAAGGATAAGAGGAATCCGGGCATTTTGACTTTGGCTCACAAACAGCCCCACCTGAAGTGCAAACCAAGATGTTGCTGCTTGACGAACAAGTGGAATAGCACTTGTCCGCACAATAGGAATTGCCCCTGTTGCAGCAAAACGCACTTGTCTCGCCACAATACCATATCTGACCAGAACTGCAACCAGACCAGCACTGGTTCTTGCACTCTTTCGATGGTAGCTTACAGTATGCCTGAATTTCAAAATTTCCTTCTACAGAGACGCTATCACTATCAGAAATGCTGGATCCAGTGGAACCTGAAAGCTGCGCTAAAGAACTAACAGGCATCACCAGTAGCAGAAAAGCCATAAAAATAGCCAAAGGCTTTTCAATCTGCAAATTCCGCTTGGCTAACGTTAAAAATCACCCGAAGAGCCTTCTAAAAAAGCCTTTGATTTTCGAAACTACGCCTTGGGGCTGCTGAACTGTTTTCTGGACCTGCGTGGGCTCCCTAACAGACTGCGGCACAACCGCTGGAATTTCAGTAGGCGCCAAGGGAGCTGGCTCAGGAGCACTTTGAACTTCCAATGAATCATTAGGACCTACAGCCCTAGGTACGCCTGAAGGCACAAGGACAGGTTGCTGTAAAGGTGTTTGACTTGGCGTTGAAGGAGCCATGGCTGGCTGTGCAGGCTCTGGTTCCGGTTGAGGAGCTATGCTATCTAATGGAACAGAAACACGCGTGCCTTTTGAAACTGCAGAACCCCCACCACCAGCGCCACTCTCACTAAAACCAGCTAATGCGGCTGTGGACAGCAATACCACCAAAACCAAAAATATACAAAAAATTACAAGTTTGTTATCCATCCAACCTCCCCTCCCCTAAACAATGAATTGATACCCAATCATAGGCTTCACCTGAAAGCTGACAACAACCTTGCAAAAAAAGAGTTCTTTTCAGCGCTTTTTTGAGGTAGTTCAACTTCCTCCTTGCTAGCTGCTGAAGACGCACTTGCGCTTTCAGAATGTGCAGGCGCTTCCGCTATATCTGCTGGTTTTTCAGAAACCTCATTCCCCTTCTTTGAACTGAAAAAGCCAAAAATTTTGCTCAAAAAGCTTTTACTGGAGGAGTCCTTTTCAACAGCTTCGGGAAGCTCGGTCATGACAGCAACTTGCTCGGCAGGCTGCTCCTCAACTGTGGCAGGTGATGCTGGCTGAGATTCCCAACTATCTTCAGATATTCTAGCTTCAGCTTCAACATTGCCAGTAGCTTCTACAGTCACTGGAGCACGCACTGGATAGCTCACCAAAGTGGGCTGTACTGGTGGATCTGTGCTTTCTGAAGTATCTGGGGTTTCAGATGATGATTCACTTGTTTCTGTCATGCTCCCTTGTTTTTCAGAGGACGGCTCCAAAGGCGCTGGTACCTGCGCAGGCGTACTAGAACCTACTGGAGCAGGAACAAAAGGAACGGCAATTAGCTTACCTCCGCTACTGGATGACGGTGCCCTTTCAACGCTACCAGAAGGACTGGCAGGAATACCTGTAACTCCGCAATTTTCATCTATCTGGCAATCCTGATTATTATCTTTCCCATCGCAAACTTCATTAACCCGATTCCAGCAGATTCCTCCACAATCAACATCCTTTTCTTGCACGTCCAGCACGCCATTATTGCAATTAGCTGTAGTACCGCAGTCCTGCGGGCAGTTCTCAAAGCTCTCGGCAGCAGGGCAATCCAAAGCCATGCACGCAACATTTTGGCAAGCGCCATCACCGCAGGCAGCAAATGCAGAGTTGCCAAGCATTGCGAAAAGCATTACGAAAAAGACTGAAAAGATAAGGGTCCTATTTTTCACCATACCACACCATCCCCTCAAACAGTAAGACAATCGGATACTGGCACAGGTTTTTATTTAAAAATCTTCCTTACAGGCATTATATAGAGCAATGATAAATTTTTAGATCCAGCCAGCAATTGCTCTTGCACAAGCTTTATATATAGGCAGAGCAGCGTAAAAAGATGTTTAGGGGAATTTTAGAATGAACGAAGCTAATTTTGAGTCAAGGCCTTTAGATTCACTTAACAGTTCACGGAACAAGAGAGTAATAGTTGAGTTGAAGAACAACAGGCAATATGTGGGAAAGCTTAAGGCATTCGACATTCACGTCAACATTGTACTTGAGGAAGCTGAGGAAAGAGCAGAGGGCGAAGTCAAGAGAAAACTCGGCACAATCTTCCTTAGAGGCGATATGATAGTGATGATATCCTCTTCTGAGTAAGGCAGCTTTTATAAACAAATCTCAGTTACTTTTTCTTCATGCAAAATTTTGAAAGGCCATTACTTGTCCCAAGGGCATTAGTTTACTTCAAGGTCGTTGAAGGAAGACTGGAATATGTTTGCCCTGGCTATGAAATTGAGCCTGTTGTAATAACAAGTCAAAGGCGCGTAGACTTTGAAGGCTTTGCCAGTGGAACAAGATCAGGCGTTATGCACATAATGGCTCCTGGGTGAAACTTAAAGGATGCAATATTGAACAAGCATTTGAAACCGCTCCCGCTCCATATACGAAAACCCATCAAAACAGCCACGCCACGCCTGAAGGAGGCCTGAAATTGCCTGCTGCAACCACTGAAGTAACAAACTATCTTATGATAAACGGCATCTTGGCATCGAATGGCTTTGAAATATGCGACATTCCACTTGCCATAATACATTACTACAAGATGTTTAAATCCAAATCAATGAAAGTGCCAGAGGAGCTTGTGGCAGTTGTAACAAGAATAGAAAGCGACACCAGACTGCCTGAGCTTTATGAACATGCAATTGACGTCGAAGCAGCACGCGAAGTTATAGTAAATTCATTTAATAGCGGAACTTTTAATTATGAATTTACTATTAGCAG
>CAYUOQ010000048.1:0-7017 GCA_964446445.1 uncultured Methanosarcinales archaeon | reverse complement strand
TGGTACAATCAACATCAGGAAAATGCCAGAGTCGCCTGACAGCTTAAGCGGCAATTTTTCTTGCCTTGTGCCAATTGCTTGGCATGCTGCTTTCCAGACAAGGCAGTAAAGGGGCTTTGCTCTGATTTCATTGTTTGATACAGCTACATCATACTTTTCGCTTGCAGTAAGGCCTAGTGTTGAATTAACAATTATTGCATCATTGCCAAGCAGGGGTATCTTTGGCACGACAACGCTTTTTGTTGAAACTTGGGCTGCGATGCTTACGTCAGATAGGTCGCTCATTAATGAAGGCAGGCTTAGCGCGAGTGTTGCCAATGTGAGGACAGCAATAAAATAAAGCAGGTAAAAAATTGATGATGCCAACGGCTTCTGGGTAATGCTATTGTATGATAGGGGGTTGAACGCGTTAATTGCTGCAAACAGCAAGCTGCTTGCGCCTTTCGCAGTTGAAACGGCTTTCTTAATCAGTTTCATCAACTCTTCATCATGTTTTCAGCTTTCGCAAAAAGGTCATCCTTACGTTTTCTGATTGACCTCTTTCATCAGCGGAGAGCTGATGACTGTGGCCTCTCCCGGCCACATTTTCTAAAGAGGTCATGGGAATGGCGTTTCGGTACATGCAGGTTCAGGTCCTGCTCCATAAAGGTAGTCCCTCTGGTCATTTGACAGGTTGTAACGCAGGGCATGGGTTGTGTCTATCCTGAACCTGTAAAACTTTGTTCCAATTCCGCTTGTTGTCACGCACCTGACATTCCAAAGTGTTCCGAAGCTTTCGCTGCTACACCTGTCCGCCGGGCCGTAGTAGCACCAATCAACATAAGGCCTTTCCCTGTCTCCAGTGACCTGGCTCATTGTTACTGGGTTTATGAGGCTTTCTACACCGCAGCATTCAGATGGCTTATCCTGTCCAATGAACCTCATTAGGAAGTTTGGGGCATTCCCGTCATGCTTGTAAAGTCTCCATTCAATTTCATGATAAAATGTTGATATGTTCCAGTTTGTTATGTTTGTCATGTTGAAGTAATTGGTAAATTCTGTGTTTCCATCTTCCGCTGTTGCCTTGCTTCCCACAGCATATAGCGGATCTTGTATGCCTTCTATTCCAAACGTTGTTGTTATGTTTTCAGAGCTGTTGACCATAACATTCCCCGCGAAAACTGAATAGTTCATTGTCAGGTTAACTCTAACCTGCCACGGCCCTGTTTCATTGTCCTGGTAAAGGGTAAGGAGCATGTCTGCATAGTTGTTTGGGAATAATGTGTTTATCCTGTACGCTTTCAAGGATGCTTCTTCCATTTCTGAGAGTCGATTTGAAAGAGTTCTTGGCTTCATTGGCTGCCCTGAAAGGAATGAGCTGCCAAGGCATTCGTTTATGCTTACATGCTTCAATGGGTCACGCTGGTCGTTCAATAATGAATCTGTGCAGGGTTTTGAACTTGATGGAAGGCTGCAGCAAATTGTGCCATTCACGATTGCTTCCTTCATGGCTACATTGAATATCTCCTCTGTAGGAAGGTAAGCGCCTCTTTGCCGTTCATACTCTGCAAAAGCGGAAAATGCTGTGTACGAGGCGATATAAAGTGATTGCGGGAGGTAATTATACCTGAGGTCTTTCGCCTGGCTGCTCACCGCTTCTGACCTGGCTTCAAGCAATGGGAGCTGGTATTTGGTTGTTGTTGTTCTTGGTGTTGCAAAAACTGTAATTATTACGGCAGACATAAGTATTGCAATTGCAGAAAAGAATATGGCTTTTTTGCCGCTGATTATTGCCATACCCTTACCTCTGCCAAGAGTGGGCCATATGGCTGGACTGACCTGCCTATGACCCCAAAAACCAGTTTTTGGGATGAGACGATGACCTTGCTCTGGTTCTCGTTTATTGAAGTCCTGTTGTATATCATTTGGTCATCTACTATGACCTCAAAATTGTACTGGGCGGGTATGAGCATGAAAGTCACGTTGCTTAACAGCTCAAATGCCTGATCTTTCTGGTCCAGCACATAGAACTCAGCCACTTGCTGAATTACACTATTGTCCAGGTTTGTAATCACCCCATCATTTGTAAGGTTTGTTATTAGCGGATTGTTTAGTTCCCAAAGTTTTGCTTGGGAGAGTGAGTCTGCAAAGCCTTTTGCTGTTAGTTCCGCTTGTGTTGTGTATGGCTGCGCTGTTCTGGCTGTGAGCGCTATCAGGAGGGAAACTGCAACTATTACTGATGCTATGAATGCATCTATTGTAAAATATTGGCCTTTTTTTGTTTTCATCTTTAGCCAAGGCTTTCGTTGCAGCTTTTTCCGCTTATGTTTACTAATGGGCTTCCTATGCCAACCTTGTTTTTTATTGGCACTAAATTGCCCTGCTCGTCTTCAAAGTAAATGCAAAAATCTGATTCAAGGCCAAGTTGCGCTTTTAGGACTTCATAACTGAGGTTGGAGACCTGTTCTATCTTCTCGTCATTGACCTTTGTCCCTTCAACAAATGAGCCTGAATCATTTTGCTGTGAGCTTAATGTGGCAGGCATGGTTCTTGATTCTGATTCGAGCCTTTCAGACTGCCTGTTTTTTGAAGCTGGACCTGAAAGGTAGAACAGCATTATGACTGCCACTACAAAAAGGAGCACTGCCAACATTGTGTCTAGCGAAACCGTCTGCCCTTTTTTCATGAATTGCCTCTTTTTTAATGCCTCGAATTGTCTTGGTTTAAAACGTTTGCCATCAGCTTGTCCTGAAGCAGTATAGGCGCAAGTTGCTATTACAATTAGCTAAGAAGTTTGTTGTCCACTCCCTATTAGTGGCTGCTGCATTTCCTAATTGGCCTGTATTTGAAAAGATGGGTGATGTCCAGTCAAGGCAGGAATTTTGTGAACTATCGTACAAACCAGATTGAGTTGTCCCAGTCCAAACACCAGCACCTCCAATGTAATTACTTCCGTCGTCTGCCACGCTGATTGGCGCGGCTATTGAGCCGTCTGTAAGGTCAGCTTTGCTGTTTGCGACAACAGCATTGTCAAGCCGCCTATAAACTGTGTCAGGTATCCTGTCTTTTGCGTTGACTGTGCTTGTTGAAAGCCAGGCCGTCCAGACTCCTCCAAAGCCTCCATCATCTGCAGTTTCTTGGCACTTAGCATCTGCGCCAGCTAATCCTCCCAGATTGCCATTAAAGCTGGCTGACCGAACAAATGCTGTGCCCACAGGGACTGGCTCAACTCTTTGCAGGAACTGTGATGTAGTAGTTGCTGATTGGGCATCTGGATTAGTTAGCGTAATCGTAACATACCCAACCGCAGTTAAAGGTGTAATGGCTTGAACTCTAGTGCTGCTTATAAAAGTCACGCTAGGCGAAGCAACGCCGCCAAATGTGACTGTGGGGGTGGCAACAAAATTTGTTCCACTGATAGTCACAGTTGTGCCTCCGCTAAATGGGCCAATTCTTGGTCTGAAGGTTTCAAGGAGTGTTGGTGGTAGATTATTGTATGTGAACCAATTGCTTAACGTGCCAGAATTTCTATCAGGATTGGTAACTTCAACATCGACCACGCCGGCAGCATGAGCAGGGGTCAGAACATTAAGCTCGCTGCCACTGACAAATGTCACGCTTGGTGAAGCAACACCGCCAAAAGCAACAGTAGCGCCGCTAACAAAATCGCTTCCGGAAATTGTCACAGGAGTGCCGCCAGAAATTGAGCCGCCGGAAGGGTCGCTGCTGCTTACGGTTGGCGGAGGCAGCATATAAGTATACATACTGTTTCTATGTGCAAGCTGTCCGTCAGGATTGGTAACTTCAACATCGACCACGCCAGCAGCATGGGGAGAGGTAATGACATCCAGCCTTGCGCTATCAACAAGTGTCACGCCAGTAGCGGCAGCCCCACCAAAAGTCACAGTAGGAGTGCCAAAAAAGTCAGTGCCAGTTACCGTAACAGCCGTTCCGCCAGTTGTATAACCACTGGGAGGATTAACACTGGCAAGTGTCGGTGGTGGGATGTAAGTGAAACCATCAACCAAACTATCTGACTGCCCGTCAGGATTGGTAACAACAATATCCACAGGACCGGCGGCATGAACAGGAATAGTGACATCAAGTCTTTCACTACCGGCACCAATAACGCTTACAGGGGTTCCGTCAAAAGTAACACTGGGAGTACCAAAGAAATCGGTTCCAATAACGGAAACAGTAGAGCCTCCAAGCGTAGACCCACTGACAGGGCTAATGCTATCAACTCTTGGAGGAGGTATGTAAGTGAAGCCGTTGTTTAATGTGCCAGATTGGCTGTCTGGATTGGTTACAACAACGTCAACAGTGCCCGCAAGGCCGGGAGGAGTAATAACATCAAGTTGAGTGCTGTCAACAAAGGAAACGCTGTCAGATTCAGTTCCTCCAAAGCTTACGGTAGGAATGCCAAAGAAGTTAGTGCCTGTAATTGTTACAGATGTGCCGCCTGATGAATAGCCACTTGGCGGGCTGATGCTTTCAACTGTAGGAGGCGGGCTTATGTAATTATATCCGCTGCTCAATGTTGCAGACTGCCCATCCGGATTGGTAACGATAACATCAACAAATCCTGCAACATGGGCAGGGGTTATGGCTTCAATTTTGAACTGATTCTCCACTATAACGCTAGGTGCTTCAGTGCCTCCAAAGGTTACAGCCAGTGGCCCTAAAAAGTATCTTCCTATTATGACAACTGGCGTGAAGCCATACATGGTGCCGCTGGATGGAGTTATTGATTCAATTTGGGGCGGGTAGAGCTTGGCGTCAAGCATTACAATGCCATTTTCTTTTTTTACAGAAACTTGCCCAATGAAAAGGTTTCCAAGCACGCCTTTTGGCAGGTTCCTTGTTATGTTAGTGCGCACATCTGCCCTCCCAGAAGAAACAATGAGAAGGGTTGCATTTGCCTGGAAGCCAAGGGCGCTAAGGTCTGTTGAATTCATGATTGAGACTCCATACAGCTGGCCGTTTACTGTTTGTGGTAGAGAGAATGCGTGGAAGTATCCGTTTTCTGAATTTTGTGCCAAGGTTGCTTCTGTTTGTATGACATCAGCAATTTCGTTCAGCAGCGATATGTAGTTGTTTTGGTTTGCCTTCACCAATTGGTTAGAAACTGCGCCTGCCGTAAGAATCAGGAAGAATGTCAGTATTCCTATGAGGCTCAGTGCTTCAAGTGATGATTGCCCTTTGCCTCCTTTCATAAGGTTAAACCTTGAAAAAGAGTTTTTAATAGTTTCCTTTGGCCTTAGCTGCATTGGATGCCGCTCACTGAAGCGCTTTTGCTTCCGATGCACCATTTCCCTGAAATGGGGGCAACTTGCCCATTCTCATCTTCAAAGTAGATTACAAAATCTTCCTGCAAGCCGAGGTTCTGTTTGATTTGCTCATAGTCCATTGCTGCAAGGTGGCCTAGCAGTTCCGGGTCGACAGTGTCCTTGATTATGAAGCCAACGCCATCCTGCGCCTTGTCCGATATTATAAATTTAGACGATGCCTCTTTGACAGCCTCCCTGTCCAGCCTTGGCATGATCTGTTTTTCTGGTGTTTGCGCCTTTGCCTTTTGGTCGGCAATTGAGTCAAATATGAAAAGGGCTGCAACGACAAAGGTTAGGAAGAGAATTACGGTTGTCCTGTCGCTTATCCCTGCAAAATTTTCAATCAGGCTTCTGGCTTTTTTCCCTCTCTTTTTCACTTCTTAGCCTCTTTTTATAATTCCTTCTTTTGCATATTTATATAGTTTCGCCTTTTATGGGGATGGGCAGCTAAGTGGTGGTGCGCAGAGCCCGGTCATGCTGCAGAAGTTTCCCACATCCTCATCATCAATTTCGCAGTTTCCGTTGAAGTCTGCGTTTGTACATGCAGCGTAATGGTTCTCTGACGTTGCATCTGTATTGTCAAACCAGCCTTCCTGCCATGTTTTGGTGGGCCTGAATTTGGGATAATTTTCGCTTCCCATATTTGTGTTGCAATAGCACCTGTTGATGAATGTCAGGTCAGAGCTATCACTTTGCCCATTGTCGTCATAATCATAAGTTATAGCCCTTGGGCATCTTCCGCCAAAATTAATGAATGTAAATGCGCCATCCCCGGCGGCGCTTGTCTGGTATGCCTCTATGCTGATTTTCTTGGTTCCAGGAGTTGTTGTTAGGTTATAGTAGCTTCCTTGGAACATGCCAGCGATGCCAACTCCGGAGTCGTAGATGTAAGGTTGAATAGTCGGGCCTGGATTGGAAATGTTGAATATTAATACGTACGCGTTTTTGCTCAAAATGTTCCATACGCTTATGTTTCTGACGCCGTTTGGCATCCTTGCTTCAATTATTGTCCTGGAAGGCGGGCCTTGGTAGTAGATCTTTTCAGCTGTGGATACAATATCCTTCCCCATCTTGTCAAGTTGCGCCAAATTAACGTTTTCACTTGACTTTTGGGCGGAATTATAGAACAGGTATAAGGCAGGCAATAGCGCTACTGCTATTATGCCAGATATCATAAGATACTCCATGGCTACTTGCCCTTGCCTTCCTCTTTTTTGATAAGCTCTCATGGAACAATCACGTCATCCACTGTTTAAAATAGTTATTATTCCATATTCCATCAGTAGTTTACAGAAAATTTAAAGGAAAAAGAAAAAAGGAAAATAAAAACGAATTTAATTGGTTACTGATTTCAAAAAGGTGCCATTAGCCACTCCGGTAACACCGGTATATGGATCTGTGTACGCTATTGCAACATAGCCCTTTAGTTTCTCGCCGCCCCTGGCAGTAACTACGGTACAGGTTCTCGCGAATATTTTTGCTGCTTCACCTGCCCTTATCCGCATGCCTGGGGATGGGATCCCTGTTATGTTATAACATTTATATCCAGCGCTGCCACCCTGAGCCCCTATATAGGCCGCAGTAACCAAGATATCAGTTCCTTCCATATTTATAACTCCTATCTGGTTGTTAACTACATTTGTTTATATTCTTAAATAAGCATATTGGAACGCTTCTGGAAGGTTGCACATTTCCGGCAGCATCTTCC
>CAYUOQ010000047.1:0-7092 GCA_964446445.1 uncultured Methanosarcinales archaeon | reverse complement strand
AGAGGGAGGCTAATGAAGCAACAAGGAGAAGAAGGGAGTGCCTTCGTTGCTCAAAGCGGTTCACAACATACGAGAGGATAGAGCCATTTGACCTTGTCCTTGTGAAGAAAGATGGGAGAAGAGAGCCATTCAACCGCGAAAAGCTTCGGGTTGGCATAATGAAATCGTGCGAAAAAAGGCCAATAGCACAGGAAAGGATTGATGCTGCAGTTGATGAAATAGAAGCAGAGCTGAGGAATGAGGAAAAGAAGGAGGTAAGCAGCACTTATGTTGGCAAGATTGTAATGAGAAAGCTGAAAAAGCTCGACAAGGTGGCTTACATACGGTTTGCATCGGTCTACAGGGAGTTTGCGGACCTGGAGAGCTTCGAGAGGGAACTCAAGAAGCTGATAAAGCGTTAATGCATGTTTGCGCAACAACATTTAAAAACGCCTGGGAAAACTTAATTTGCATGAATGTGAAAATAAAGCGCATCGATAAGTCCCTTCCTCTTCCAGCTTATCAGACTTCTGGCTCAGTCGGTTTTGACATTTACTCGCGAGAGGACATGGAAATAAAGCCGCGTGAAATTGCGCTCATCCCAGGGAACATAATAGTTGAAACTCCTCCAGGCTATATGCTGCTTGTCGCCCTGAGAAGCTCAACGCCAAGGAAAAAAGGGCTAATAAAGCCTCATGGCATTGGGGTAGTGGATAACGACTACTGCGGAGAGGGGGATGAAGTAAAAGTCCAAGTTTACAACAATACGGATTATGTTGTCAAAGTTGATAAAGGCGAAAGGATAGCCCAAGGCATATTTGTGAAGGTTGACAAGTTTGAATGGTCTGAAACAGACAGCATGGGAAAACCAAGAGGGGGATTTGGCTCAACAGGCACAAAGTAAATCAGGTCAAAAAGAGGCAAGACGAAAATGGAGCAGTGCAGGCCATCGAAAGTTGCAATTGTGGGTGCTGGGTTTGTCGGTGCTACTGCAGCTTATGCGTTGATGATTGAAGGCGTTGCCAATGAAATAGTTCTAATTGACGTCAACAGGCAAAGAGCCGAGGGGGAGGCGCTTGACCTTAAGCACGGCCTGCAGTTTGTCCAGACTTCAAAGATAACCTTCGGAAGCGATTATGCGCTTTGCAAAGGCTCAGATGTTGTTATAATCTGTGCAGGGGCACACCAGGCAAAGGGGGAAACAAGGCTTGACTTGGTGGAAAAGAATGCTGAAATATTCAAGCAGATTATACCGAAGATTGCAAAAACCTGCCCTCAGGCAATACTGCTGGTAGTGACGAATCCTGTTGACGTCATGACGTATCTTGCATTGAAATATTCAAAGTTTCCGAAAGAGAGGGTTATTGGCTCTGGAACGGTGCTTGATTCTGCCCGCCTTAGGTATTGGTTAAGCCAGCACTTCAATGTAAGCCCCCAGCATATACACGCATTCATCCTGGGCGAGCACGGAGACAGTGAGTTCCCTGTCTGGAGCACTGCTAACATATCGGGGAAGCCTCTAAAAGAATTTCCAGCATACAATACCAAGGCACTTGATTCTGCATTTAAAAAGACTAAAAATTCGGCCTATGAGATAATAGCAAAAAAAGGGGCAACCTATTACGCAATAGGACTTGCAATCACGCAGATAGTGCGAGCAATAATCAATGACCGGAATGACATATATCCCGTCTCAACGCTAATTAGCGATTACTATGGCATAAAAAACGTGTGTGTAAGCGTGCCATGCATAATCAACAGAAATGGCATTGGAGGCCAGATTAGGCTTAGCCTCAATGGAAGAGAAAAAAAGCTTTTGTTAAAATCAACTGAAATTGTCAGGAGTTACATCAAAAAAGCACTCTAGATTTTTAGCGGCTCATCTTGGATGTATTCTGTTCCTTTCTTCATTGCAATTTCAGCTTTTTGGAGTTCGCTTCCGAGGTATGCGGCATGACTTAATAATGAGATAAGGTTTTCCCTGCAAAGGGTATTGTAGATTTCTTCTGCATTTTTCCCTTCAATCTCGGCAGAAAGCTGGTATTTTGCATTGTAATACCTGACTTTGATAATCTTTTTTTGAGGAAACGGCTTGATAGTGAAAAATCCCTTTTTGTCCATTACCCATTCCTTCCTGCTGGAGTAGTGTGCCTTGATCTTTCTCACTTTAGTCTTCACATCTGGAGCTATGTTCAAAATGCTTTTGCCACTTTTAAGGACTTGGATGGCAAAAACAGGGCAAACTTTGGCTGCTGAGGCTGCAGCTTCCAAGTAGGTTTTCGTAATCTTGACAGATCTAAGATTCTTCTTCCCATTCCAGACTAGTGCAACTTTATTCCTGCTGTCAACCTTGAACAAGCTTGGCATCAGCTTCTCACAGTAGCCTGCGCCAACGCATTTCTTCCTGTCAATCTTTACCTCATAGGCCATACGTTATGAAAGCCTAAGGCTTCTTTTAAAGCTTTGCCGGAAAACTTAAAAGTGCAAAAATAAGTGATGGCTGCATGGACGAACGCCAAAGGGCCGTAAACATAGTGGAGCTGCTTAAGAAGCAATATCCAAACGCAAGATACTATCTTAACTTCTCAAATCCATTGCAGCTTCTTGTTGCTGCCATACTCTCTGCCCAGTGTAGGGATAGTCTTGTAAACTCCGTTACAGGAGGCCTTTTCAAGGATTATAAGACACCAGAAGAATTTACACAACTTGATGAGACCGAAATAAAAGACATCACTTTTTTCAGGAACAAAGCAAGATACATCAGAGAAACAGCCAAAAAGCTTATTGAAAACCACAATGGAAAAGTTCCTGAAACAATGGAAGAACTGACAAAATTGCCCGGAGTTGGAAGGAAGACTGCCAATGCGATTTTAATCAATGCATTTGGCAAGACACTTGGAATTGTTGTCGATGTTCATGTCATCAGATTAAGTTATCGCCTTGGCTTTACAAAAAACAAGGATCCGAAGAAGATAGAAAAAGACCTCATGGCTCTCCTTCCAAAAGAAAATTGGAACAGGTTTACTTGGCTCATGAAGGATCATGGAAGGGCTGTTTGTCGTGCCCCTGTTCCTTACTGCAGCAAGTGCATTCTTCTTGAACTGTGCCCAAAGCAGGGGGTGACAAAACGTAGTTAACCAATCCAAAATTCTGGCCGGAACGAAATAAAAAGCAACACTTCTAAACGGCAAGAGCCTCTTTGGCCTTCATCAGCGCACCCAGCCAATCTGGCCTTTCATAACTGCCGCTTGCAAATACATTGATTCTTTTCAAGAATTCATCAAGTTGTTTTGGATCGGTAAAATTGCATCTCACCACAAGATCTGAAAGTTCTTTGACTTGAGCCCTGCCTACACCTCTCTCTTGCCTAAGTTCTGTTTCGGCCAGCTTTCCAAGAACATTTGAAAAATAATCCGCAGCTACTATTAATTCTCCTATAAAAAAGTTCACCTCGGGAAATTCATAGAAAAAATTATCCATGCGACGGGGCAATCTGTTGAGCATCAATAGGGAAGAACCGTATACATTAGGCGTGAACATGCCATGAATGGCGTAAAAACCTAGTGCCTCGGGAAAGGTTTTGAAACCTGCGTTTTCAGAAGATGACATTGGAAAAGAGGGAATTTCTTTTCATTCTTAAAGTTTACCACTGTTCCCTGTATACCAATTCTTTTTTGAAGCCCAGTTCTTCCAGCATCAGGATTACATCTGGAACCATTTGCGGAGGGCCGCAAATGTAAAAAGATGCTTTTTTGCTGATTTCGGGTGCAAAAGTGGGGAAGGTATCAGTGACTCTTCCCTTTTCCCATTTCCAGCCTGGATTTGGCTTGCTTGTTGAAATAACCAATTTGAGCTTATTGTTTTCCCTGTATGCAAGAAGCTCCTCTCTGAAGAGCAAAAGCTCAGGCTGGCCAACGCTGTAAAAAAGCCACAGGGGCTCATTAAAACCTTTCAGGTAAAGGTGGCGAAGCATTGAAATTATTGGCGCAATGCCAGTTCCACCGGCAATGAAAACAGTTTGAGGCTTGACAGGTTTCTTCATCAAGAACTTTCCAAAAGGCCCGGAAAGTATTGCCTCATCACCCGCCTTTAACTTGAAAAGTGTTGGGGAAAGGGAGCCGTCCCGGTGGCGGACAATGCAAAGCTCAACATAATCTTGCTCCGGAGCTGATGAGATTGAATAAGCCCTTGATACCTTTTGGCCGTTTGCATCAACAAGCCCAGGTATTGAAAGCATTACAAACTGCCCAGGAACAAAGTTCAATTCAGAGCCCTTTAAGTTAAACCTGAATACCCAAAGGTTTTCTGAATACTTTATTATTTCACTGATTTGTGCCTTGGCTTCTTTAACCATTGGAAATGAGTAAGGCAGGATAGATAAAAAGTTTACGGGAGCCTTTTCTTTATTTCGTCTAGGAACTTCTGGCCTGTTGAATCTCTAAGAATTGAATGAGGGATTATAACATCAGCAACTGCCTTATACCTTGAAGCGCGAAATTCAAGAAGGCTCGGGTAGCATCTTTTCAGGGCGCCCATATCCGATTCTCCACTGAGCTTTTTGAAGCTGTCACCCCAAACCACAGGCTTTGGATTGGAAATGTACCTTTCAAACAATACTTTTTTCACATTCTCATCTGCCTCCAGGTAAACAATCAAGGTATTTTGCTTTAGCCTGTCAACAGCAGGCTTTGAAAGGTAAATCACGCTTCCTGTTGTGTCTACAACAAGATTCCCATAAGAATCATAGTTTATCTCGTTCATTGACTCTTCCTCGAACTTGATGAAAAGCCTTTGGGTTTCATGATAGCGGCCCTCATAAGGCTGGCCCATCCACTCAGCAACGCCATTGATGCCGTGAAAACCTTTGCCTTCAAGCCAGGGCTTAAGCTTTGCTTCTACAAGGTCATCCCCGTTGAGCCATGTGAAATTCAGTAAAGTGTCTGCAATGAGGCTCTTTGCCCTTCTTGTCTTGCCTACATTGGACATTCCTACCAGTGACAAATGAAGCTTATTATTCTTCAGAAGAGAGTCAAATTCACTTTTTGAAATGAGCATAGAGCCTGACAGCGGGATGTTAAATAAAAAGTTAATGACGCTTTATTCCGAGTGCGCTTGCAGTCTCAAGTAGCGACCTGTCTCTATATCCTTCTAAAGGAAGATTTTCAGGTGATACCTTTCTGGAATCTCTTATCATTTCAAAAGTTCGGCCGGCAGCTTCATAGGTGTAACCGAATGCTTCCAAATGGCCAAACCAAAGCCGATATCTGATAGCTCCTGGAAATGTGCCAATGTCTTTACTGCCTTTTTTATTAGCTTCTGAAGGGTGTGTAAGCTCTTCTCTTATTTCAGCAATAAGACTTGTCCTTTCTTCAAGAGACATAGCTTGAGCAATAGCCATGTTGCTTGGAAATCCTGATATTTTTAAAAAGTTTGTTATACGGCAGGCGGGAATTGAACCCGCATCACAACCTCTCTCCGTCCTTTTTGGTTGAGCTTTTTCGCAAAAAGGTCATGGGAAGGTCGGATCATGCCGTTAGACCACTGCCGTGAGAACTAACCGGTTAGAATGGCGAGTTAAAAAAGTTGCTGGTTATCTGCTTGCCCTGAGCGCATTAAGTATGACTACAACATCAATCGCTTCCTGGACGCCAGCACCTACTATTGGAGGGATTATTCCTACGGATGCGAGTGCCATTCCAATGATGCTCATTCCTATCCCTCCCAGGATGCATTGGCGGGCAATCATGATAGTCCTTTTTGAAATGTTAAGGGAGTCCATGACCATTGAAAAATCTCCGCCAAGGAATACGATGTCAGCAGCTTCTGAGGCCGCTGTTTGTTCCTCATTGCTGAAAACCATGCCAACGTCCGCATAAGCAAGGGCGGGTGCATCGTTTATGCCATCTCCAACCATTGCAACTATTTTGCCTTCCTTTCTTAGCGCTTCAATGCCCTTCTTCTTGTCTTCAGGTGTGCATTCTGCCTTGACAACAACTTCTGTGCCAAGCTGTTTTGCGACCTTTTCTGCAACCTCGCGCTTGTCCCCTGTGAAGATGAAAAGCTCAAGGCCAAGCTTCTTAAGGTTGCGGACTATCATGGCTGATTCTTTCTTAACCTGATCCTCAAAAATAAACAAAGCTATCTTCTTCTTTCCTTCAAGCAGCCCAATCGTCATTCTTGTTGTCTCGGGAATTTTCGTCAAGGTATACCTTTTTGCGTTGACAACTCCTGAAATGCCATATCCGATCTTTTCAGTTATTGAAGTAGCATGAAGGACGGGCGCTTTCTTTTCCTTTGCATGGGAAACGATTGCCTTGGCTAATGGGTGCAGTGAATTCCTCTCGATTGCCTCTGCAATTGACAAAACCTTTTTTGGAGTTATTCTTGAGGAAAGAACTTTCAGCTCCACGAGTTGAGGCTTTCCAAGGGTTATTGTGCCAGTCTTGTCAAAGATTATGGCTTTTACCCTGGAAAGCGCTTCAAGGCTTGAGAGCTTCTTTACGATGATTCTCTTCTTTCCAGATGAGTTAACGCCTCCGAGAAGGGCTATTGGCGTCGCTATCAGAAGGGGGCATGGAGTTGCAATGGCTAGGACTGCAAGAACATAGTTAAGGTTGCGGTGTGAATAAAAAAAGGCAAAAATTGCTATTGCAAAAGTGACTATGGTGAAAATAACGCTATACTTGTCTGCCAACCTTACAAGCGGGGATTTTTCAACCTGGGCGTCCTTTACCATTCCCACGATTTTTTTGTAAGTCGAATCCTTTTCTGCCTTGGTCACCTTTACAATAATTGGCTCGCCAAGGTTTATCGTGCCGCTCCTTATTTGGTCGCCCGTTATCTTATCGATGAAGTAAGGCTCTCCTGTAATGGATGATTCGTCAGTCTGGCCAACATTTGATGCGAGGATACCATCAAGGGCGATGACCTCGCCTTTTCTGACAAGAATTTCCTGGCCAACTTCAATCTCGCCAATCCTGGCTTTTTCCCCAGGAGCGCCTTTCTCCCACAAAACAACAGAATCAGGGATACGCTCAACAAGCTTTGTCAATGATTTCTTGGCCTGGGCAACTCCATACTCATCCAGAGTCTTTCCACTTGAAATCATGAGGG
>CAYUOQ010000046.1:1653-7124 GCA_964446445.1 uncultured Methanosarcinales archaeon | reverse complement strand
AAGCGTAAACCGAAACTTCCACATCTGAACCTGGGGCTGCATCCTGGGTAACTGAGTTAATCAGGACGTAAGGCGCTTTGTCCTCAACAGGAGGCAAAACAGGAGGTGGAACAACCGGAGCCTTTGTTGTCCTGCCACTGCTCTCATAAACTGACTCCTGGTCATTGCTATCCAAGGCAGTTGCCTTAAAACGGTATTCAGTATCATAAGCTGAAGGAGCCTTTGTTGTCAAAATTGCACTGCATTGCCAAGAGCCGCAGATGACTGGAGAACCAGGTAAATGACCATTAATAACATCAACAACACTAATACTTTTCAGCCTAGTGTCATCAGAAGCGTAAACCGAAACTTCCACATCTGAACCTGGGGCTGCATCCTGGGTAACTGATTTAATCAGAACGTAAGGCGCTTTGTCCTCAACAGGGGGCAAAACAGGCTCAGGAGCAGGAGGAGACACAGCCTGGGCACACTGCTCCAAATGATCAGAAGCAAAATCATTCCTCTCACAAGCAACAGAAGCACACTCCTCTAAATTATCAGAAGCGTACTCTGCATCCTCACATGCAGCAGCCTGGCTTGGTGCATCCTGCAAAGCAACATTTGAAAAGGGCATAATAACCGCCATCAAAATGCTTAGAAGAGTTGTAACAGACATTCAAGTTCACCAAGTCATGAAAGCAATTACTGTGTAACTAGCTGTGCTGCCTCTTCCGGAGTCAGCGCATCATTAAGGTAGCCAATTGCCGTTTCTGCGTTTGCTGCTCTTTTCTTAGCGTTGTCCCCGCCTGCAGGGTAAGCAAGCACTGCACCGGTGTCACTAAATTGAGCGTAAACAGCGGAAGGATTAGTGCCTGTGTAGATAGTTATACTCTCAAGCCTTGAAACCTGATCAGGCCTCAAACCTAAAACCTCAGCAAGCCCCTTTTGATCCCTCCCGGCTAAAGAAGCCAAAACAGAATTTGGAACTGTAACTTGCGTGAATTGTTTAAGGTTAGGATGATAAGGCGTTGGTGAAGGAGTTGGCGATGCAGTAGGTGTTGGCGTAGGAAGCTGCCCTCTTAAGCTGTTTACAGCGTTTTTTGCACTACAAGAGTATCCAATGGAAACCACACCAATTCCAATTGCCACTGCAGACGCAGCGCCCAAAACAATATCCCTTAAATCTACCATTCAAAAGCACCCCCGCTTTCTAAAATGTTGAATTGAATCCAAGTTTTGCCTGAAAAGCCCATTCATATAAAAATCTTTCTATAAGTTACTATTCTAAAATAGATACACTTTCCAGCAGATCTAGATGAATGCGTCAGCTAAATAAAAAGATTTTTTTAAATTTTATATAGATTTGAAGGCTGAAACATTTTAAATGAACAATATTTTCTATTTTTTATGAAAATCACAATCATAGGAGCAGGGCCTGCGGGAAACTTTTCAGCATACCTCCTTGCAAGGGCAGGCCACGATGTAAGCGTATTCGAAGAGCATAAGACGATAGGAGAACCGGTAGCCTGCACAGGGGTGGTTACCGGAGATTTAATGGCTGAAAGGCTTCAAATTCCAAAGAAGCTGATTGTAAACAAGATTGCAAAAGCAAGGATATTTGCCCCAAACGGAAGAAACATCGAGGTTGGCCTGAAAAATGACATTATAATAGACAGGGCAGGATTTGACATGCACATTGCAGGGCTTGCCAAAAAGGCAGGGGCAAGATTCTTCCTCGGCCATTTGTTTGAAAAAGCAGAGCGCAGCTTGAATGGGAAGGTTGCAGCAACCATCAAGGACAAGGGCAAAGGGAATGCAATAATTGTTGAATCAGACTACCTGATTGGCGCTGACGGCCCTGCAAGCAGGGTTGCAAAATCGTCAGGGCTTTATGCCAAAAGGAGCTTCTATGCTGGAATACAGGTTACGATACCTTTAAGGCATGACAATATAATAGACTTCTACCCAAGCAGGAATGGCATTGCATGGGTTGTTCCTGAAAATGAGGAAACCGCAAGGGTGGGAATTGCTGCAAAAAAAGGGGCAAACTCCTACTTCAGGGAATTCCTCACTTCTATGTTATGGCAAGGCTTTGGGAAAAAAATAATTGGATGGCAGGCAGGGCCCATACCCTTATACAATCCGTTTGCAAGGACGCAAAGCAGAGATGGGAGAATAATCCTCGTTGGGGACGCTGCAGCCATGGTTAAGGCGTCAACGCTTGGCGGAATAAACCAAAGTCTCATTGCAGCTGAAGCGGCAGCAGAGGCAATAGGCACAGGAAAAGACTACCAGAAGATATGGAAAATGAAAATGGGAATGGACCTATACCTTTCCCTAATAATGAGAAAGGCGATGGAAAGGTTCAGCACCAACGATTACAACAAGCTTATCAAAATTTTTGCAAAAGAAAAAAATAAGCAGATACTTGAAAAGTTCGACAGGGACGAGCCTTCAAGGTTTGCATTAAGACTGCTGATGAATGAGCCAAGCCTGCTGCTGCTTGCCAGGAAGGCAATCTTCTGATCCACAAATACCTTTAAATAACACTCAAAGTTAC
Organism: uncultured Methanosarcinales archaeon; assembly: GCA_964446445.1. Lineage (GTDB taxonomy): Archaea > Nanobdellota > Nanobdellia > Woesearchaeales > UBA10216 > UBA10216. The sequence continues at coordinate 4,585 of CAYUOQ010000046.1, read as the reverse complement.
GTAGGTTTCAAACAAGAAAAAAGAAAAAAAGGAAAAAGATTTTGGGGAAGGAATTGAAGTCGTAAAGGAAAAGCACGAAGACGACAAGGACATTGACATTAATTTTGGAAAGATCTTCTCGGTTTTCAAGGGCAAAAAAGAGCCAAAAAAAGAGGAAAAAAAATCAGAGCCGCAACATGAAGAAGCAAAAAACCCAAAGGAAGAGGAATCAATCGACCTTGGAAAAGTTGCATCAGGCATAAAAGGAATCTTCAAAGCAGGCGAAAAGCCAAAAAAAGAAGAGCCGAAAAGCGAGGACGAAGTTTCCCTAAACGCAAAATCAGCACTTGACTTTGCAAGCAGGCACAGGGTCCTTATCCTCATGATACTGGGAATTGTCATCAGCATGAGCATGACAGGTTATGTAAGGACACAGGTTGCAGGCCTGCACTTCACGGATGGCGTTGCAAGGGACAGCGTTTACAACCTGATAAAGTCGGACACCCAGGGGGCAATCAACGCACAATACCCAAACCTGCCTGATGACAGGAAAAACGAAATCCTATCAAAGGAGATGCAAACTGCACTCAAGGCAGGAAGCTACACCTTCAAGACAGGCCAAAATGCAGGCATAAGCATAAACTTAAAGCAGCAGATTGACTATTTCTCCCAGCAGATAAAAGAATTTTACAAAGACCCGGAAGGCCGCTCATACTCACCAGACATTGACCCGTATTACTGGCACAGGTATGCAGAAAACATAGTGGAAACAGGGCATATAGGGGATGAGCAGAAAAACGGGGTGCCGTGGGATAACCACCAGGTTGCTCCATTGGGGAGAATAATAGTGCCTGAAGACACTTTCTTCCCAAATTTACTGGCAATACTTTACAAATTCTCTAAAATCTTTAACAGTTCAGTAACACTTTGGGGAGTCCAAACAACATTTTACCCAATGCTGACCAGCGCACTAATCGTCTTTTTTGTCTTCCTGATAGGAAGAAGGCTTGCCGGAAACATGGCAGGATTCTTCGGCTCACTCATGGCAGGCCTACACTCTGCCTTTGTTAACAGGACTGTGCACGGAGACAATGACGCAACAGTCATATTCTTTGCAATACTTACCTTGTGGCTGTTCATTGAATCAATCTATTCAAGGAAAATGACGTTCAGGATTCCACTAGCCCTGATAGCTGGCGGTTCTGCAGCAGTTTTCAGCCTTTCTTGGGGAGCCTGGTGGTTCATTGCAATGTTCATACTTGCAGCATCCGCAACGGCGATAGCAACCGCGGCAATGCTGAAAGAGCCAATACTGGCATCAGTGATTGGGGTTGTTGTTGCACTTGCAGCCTGGATCCTTGGCGGCAAGCTCGGGCAAAGCGGCCTTGGACTACTGTTAATGACAGCTTCCATAATTTCAGCATTTGCGGCATTAACTGTCTTCCTGGAACTGCTAAAGAATGGAAAGTTCAATCGCAAAGCGTTGATCAGGAAGGAAAGCATAATTTCAGCAGCCCGGGCTGCAGCTAGGGAGGCAACTGGCAGAATAGGCCAATCAACAATTATTTTCGTAATATCACTTGCCCTCTTTGTCGGCTTCCTGACAGGCTTTCAAAGGGTAATCTCAGTTCCAATGCTTGCTTTTGGCATTACCAGGCTTAAAACTGCAGTCCTAACCCAGTCATTCTGGCCAAACGTGCTTACGACAGTTGCAGAACTGAATCCGGGAAGCATACAGGATGTAATCAACCAGATCAGGCCGGGAATTTTCTGGCTATCCGCAGCAAGCATGGCAGTCCTGGCAGCACTTGCAGTCCTCAACCTTGGCATTCTGGGGAAGATAAAAGAAATGCTGCCTAACAAAGAAAGAACAAACTATGCAATGATACTTGGAATTGCAAGCGCGATTTTAATCCTGACAGCATTCCTGTTTTATTATGCAAGCACGAAAGCAAACCTGCCTGAAGAGCAAAAAAACTCCGTAGTAAAAGCCCTAACGCCCATGTCAATAGAAAGCGTTGTAATCTTCTGGCTGTTCGTGTTCCTTGGGATAGTCATGGCCGTGCTCGCACTTGCCTTTATTGAAAACCTAAGCGGAAAAATAAAAAATGCGGTTGAAAACGAAAAAGCAATCTACCAAATTTTCTTTGCAACACTCCTCATAGTATGGTTCCTGGCAACAATCTATGCAAGCACCAAAGGAATAAGATTTGTCCTTTTGCTCACTCCGGCAGTTGGAATCGGATTTGGGGCAATAATAAGCTTTGCCATCCAGCTGGCAAAGTGGTTCAATGAAAAATTCATTGGCCAAGACCTTGCAGCAGCCCTCACCCAATTCATAACCTATGCAACAACCCTGTCATTCATTTACTACATATCAAACCCATTCGGGTTAACCAGCAAGCTAATGCTATTGCTCACGACAGCCGTATTAGTTGCGGCACTTGGCGGCGCAGTTGCTGCAATGAACAGGAACGCAACCAACTCAAAGCTCAACAACACGGCGATGAAGGCAAACAGCCTGGCAATAACGGCAATGATTTTCCTAATTATTGCACTCCTGCTTTTCAAGATCGGACTTTACGCAACTGCGCTTCAAACTGCAAGAAACGACCAGCCAATAATAAACGACAACTGGTACAATGCGCTCATGGAAATTAAAAAAGACTCAACACCCAATGCAATAATAACCTCCTGGTGGGACTTTGGCCACCATTTTAAGCAGATTTCAGACAGGAAAGTGACTTTTGATGGAACAACTCAGCAAGGACCCCAAGCGCACTGGGTTGGAAAATTCTTCATGACAGGCAATGAAACGCAGGCAGCAGGAATACTAAGAATGCTGGACTGCGGAAGCAGCACCGCTTTTGAAGCGCTGAACAGCGTAAAGAATGACTTTTCCGGAAGCATCAAAATACTTAACGAAATAACCGCAATACCATCAAGGGGCGAA
>CAYUOQ010000046.1:0-1643 GCA_964446445.1 uncultured Methanosarcinales archaeon | reverse complement strand
AGCAGAAAAAACACTGACGCAAAAATACGGACTCAGCAATGAGCAGGCTGTAAATGTCACAAACAATACCCACTGCACACCCACTGAAGGGTATGTGATAGCCTCTGACGACATGATAGGGAAGTCAGGGGTTTGGGCGCACTTTGGAAGCTGGAATTTCGAAAAGGCAATAGTTTGGCAAACCATGAGAAACCTCAAGGAAAATGACTCTGTGGAAGAGATGAAGGGAAAGTTCAACTACAGCGATGAAAAGGCAAGGGCACTTTACAGTGAGATGCAGATAATAAAAAACAGCGAGGATGTTGATGCCAACGCAAACTCCTGGATAGCCCCATGGCCGAGCTACGGCCGTGAAGGGGCATTGGGCTGCTCCGTACTGGCAAACCCGCAAAACAGCCAGGAAAAGCTCGTAAGGTGCGATAACGGACTGGTTGTCAACCTGACAGACATGAATGCATCCTTCCAAGTGCAGGGAAGGATTATGCACCCTGTATCGCTTATTTACCTATCCAATGAAACAGGAACAGAGCAGGTCGTGGAAAAAAGATTTGACAGCGACATAATACCACAAGGCCTTTCCGCCATACTCTTGCCGAATGGGGACAGCTATGCAAGCGTGATAGCCAGCCCGGAAATTGCAGGCGGGATGTATACAAAGATGTATTTCTTTGGAGGAAAAGGATTAAAGCATTTCAAGCTGCTCACCCACCAGGGAGGCTTCACCTCAACAAACGTTTTCATCTACAAGGCAGACTGGAGCTCCCTCTCCTAAAAATGAAATACAATCCAAACTTCTATCTGGTAATACCTGCAAGAAATGAAGCAACTAGCATAGCATCAGTTCTCCAAAATGCCAAGAAAATGGTGCCTGGCAACAGGATCATTGTCATTGATGATGGGTCCAATGACCAAACTTTTTCAGAGGCAATGGCACAAGGCGTGATAGTCCTGAGGCACATAATAAACCTCGGGAAGGGCGCAGCCCTCAAGACAGGATGCCGCTACGCCTACCAAAAAGGCGCTGAGGGGTTCATTTTCATGGACAGCGATGGCCAGCACAACCCGAAAGACATACCAAGGATACTTCAAAGCCTGGAAGGCAATGACATCGTGTTTACCTACCGAAACAGGAAAAGCGTGCATATGCCCCTCATAAAAAAGTTCGGGAATTTTTCAATTGACCTGCTAATGAAGCTTCTCTTCCAGATAAAAGTCCAGGACTCCCAATGCGGCTACAAGGCAATAACGCGCCAGGCGTATGAAAAGCTGGCCTTGATATCAAATGACTACAGCATTGAATCGGAGATAGCTGCAAAAACAGGAAAGTACAGGCTAAGGTTTGCCCAAATACCAATAGAAACCGTATACGCTGACAGGTACAAGGGAACAACGGTGTTCGATGGAATAAACATCGTCATGAAAATGCTTTGGTGGAGGATAGCAAGGTAAATGACAACATTGGATGATCAGGTTGCCGCTAAACGTGGCTTAACCGAGCTCAGCACGCCCCAATTCCTAAAAGCCGTCCGGAGCCTATTCCCGATTTCTTACATATACTATCCTGGGGCTTGTTACGATGACACGCTTGAAAGCGCTTTTTACCGCTGGCAAATCGCTTATCTTGCTTCTTACTATGAAGAAGA
>CAYUOQ010000045.1:0-7226 GCA_964446445.1 uncultured Methanosarcinales archaeon | reverse complement strand
AGTAACCTGCCGAAACTGCAACAAAAGCAGTCATGCTCATAAGGATGCCAGTCCTTGCGGCTGACCTAACCCTCTCCGAAAGGGTTCCTTCCGTGCCCAATGCCCTGACTGTCAGCAAGATATCCGTGTCAACAGAGTACCCTATCAGCATCAGGAATGCAGCAAGGCCCGCAGCCGACAAATGAATCCCTGAAACCGATACAACTGCAAGGGTGGAGAGAATGTCAACAAATGCAGTCCAGACAACAAATGCGCCTGGGAGCCAAAGCCATTTGCCAGAAAAAACCTTGAAGTAGATAAAAATGACTAACGCCATGAATGCAAACGCAAAAATCATGCCCTTCAAAAGCTTGTCAAAAAAGCTCGCTCCAAGAGAAGCACCCATTCTTTGGACTGTCAAATCCACTTCCGGAATTCCAAGCCTTTGGCTAAGGAGGGAAACAAGGCTGCTTATTTCAGCTTCAGACTCAAAGCCGGCCTCCACAATAATCCCTGTTGTTTGGCCAAACTGGCCAAGCTTCCTGACAGAAATATCAGACTGGGGAAATTTAAGGTCAAGCTCTGATTGAAGGCCAACAATGTCATTGAACCCTGTGAGGGCAGTTACAGTCACCCCACCGCTAAGCGAAATGTCCTTCTGGAAAAAGCTACCCGTCCTGGACATCGATGAAAAAAGAATTACTGCCGCAATGATGATGACAAGAAGTGGAATAATCAAGAGAGGCTTGTAGTGGTTGTCATAGATGGAAATCAGAGAATCCTTAAAAGAATTGCTGGGCATTCTTGCATCGCCAGCCTGTTTTTTTCCCTCAGGGTGGTGCGGCTTAGCTTCGTGATGCGGCGTGCTTGGAGATGCCTCCTTTTTACCATCAAGCCCGCTCAAGTCAACACTTTTTTCTTCATCAGCCATTAGCACACAGAATTAGCGGGCGTTTAATAAATTTAACGGAAAAGCTACTGATGAAATGTTGACTATTCGCGCAAATTTACAGTAAAATCTTGATAAGGGCAACTGCAGCAACTGCCGTCCAAACAATATTTAGAGCTGCGGGTTGGTAAACCTTCTTCGTGAGAGAAATCCCCAATAGCCCCTGTAAGATTGAGCAACTGGTAGCTTAAGCTGTCAAAAGTGATAACCGAAAAACTATTCAATGCATACGCCCCAACTATGGCAACAGCCCCATACCAGTCAACTATTTCTGCAAACATCTTGTTCATTATTTATCGCCTCTCAAACCTTCAGCCGGTACTTCCTTTCAATGGCAGCCTTTAACAAGCCGTAAAAAAGAGGGGAAGGCCTTTCAAGCCTAGACTTGTATTCTGGATGAGCCTGTGTGGCCACAAAATAAGAATGGCCGGGAATTTCAAGGAATTCAACCGGCCTGCCATTCGTGCTTGTCGCTGAAATCAACATTCCAGCCCTTTCAAGTATGGAATGGTATTTTGGATTAACCTCATACCTGTGCCTATGCCTCTCAACTGCAACATTCGACTTGTAAAGGCTGGCAACAAGCGAGCCTTTCTTGAGCTGCGCTGTTTCCGCACCAAGGCGCATCGTTCCTCCCAGCTCCTTTATGCCTTTCTGTTCCGGAAGTATCATTACAACAGGATTTGCAGTCTTTGGATTTGCCTCAGTCGTGTTAGCATCCCTTAACCCGCAAACATTCCTTGCAAATTCAACCACTGCCAACTGAAGCCCAAAGCAAAGGCCCAAAAAAGGGACATTCCTCTCCCTCGAATACCTTATGGCCGCAACCTTTCCCTCAGCACCGCGAGAGCCAAAGCCAATCGGAACGATTATTGAATCCATTGAGTGGAGGGCAGAGTCAACTGTAACCTTTCCGTCCTCAAAGTCGGTTGTCTCAATGAATGAAACATCAACCCCGCAGTTCAGGTTTGCAGCTGCATGGTGCAACGCCTCGATAAGGCTTGCGTAGGAATCATTCAAGGCGGTGTACTTCCCGCAGAGGGCGACCTTAACCCTGTACTTGGGAGCTTTTATTCCAGCAATGAGCCTTCTCCATTCAGTTAAATCCCTCTTCGGGCTAAACCTGAACTTGCTTGCCAGGAGCGAAAGCATGCCCTGCTCCTCAAACATAACAGGCACTTCATAAATAGTGTCAATGTCCTTGCCGGAAATGACAGCCTCTTCAGGAACATCGCAAAACAATGCAATCTTCTGCTTTGACTCCGGAGAAAGGGCTTCCTCACTCCTTCCAATTATAATGTCAGGAAGTATGCCAAGCGAGCGGAGGGTTTCAACATCACGCTGGGCGGGCTTTGTTTTTTGCTGGCCAATGCTTTTAACAAAAGGAACGTAGCTTAAATGAACATAAAGGATATTCTCAGGCCCAACCTCTTTCTTAAGCTGCCTTGCAGCCTCAATGAACCATGAATTCTCAATGTCGCCAATAGTGCCGCCAATCTCTATAAGAACAACACCTGCATTCTCAGTCCTGGCTATGTCCAGCCACCTGGATTTTATCTCATTGGTAATATGCGGAATAACCTGGACAGTCTTGCCAAGGAAAAGCCCTTGCCTTTCTTTCCTGATTACAGAGTCAAAAACCTTTCCAGTTGTAAGATTCCAGTCCTTCTTGCAGTTAATGTCAAGGAAGCGTTCATAGTGGCCGAAGTCCATATCAACCTCGCCGCCATCCTCAAGGACAAAGACTTCTCCATGCTCAAAGGGGTTCATTGTGCCAGGGTCAACGTTAAGGTAGCCATCGCACTTGATTGGGACAACCTTGAAACTGCCAGAAAGAAGCTTTCCAATCGAGGCGGAAGCAGTGCCCTTGCCAAGGCCTGAAACAACGCCGCCAGTGACTATTACCCACTTGGTAGAAGGAGATGACTGCCCCAGGACAACGCTCGCTTTTGCCTTGGGTTTCCTTTTCGGCATATAAAGATGCAGCTATAAGTTGTATTTAAAAGTTTCTTGTCGCTTCACTTTTCCAGCATTAACAAACTATATAAACATCCGGGAAAGCCCATATCCTGGTGATTTCAATGGCTGATTCTGTACAGAAAGGAAGCAAAGTGAGCATTGACTACAAGGGCATGTTTGAAGACGGCACTGTGTTTGACAGCTCCGAAAACAAAAGTCCAATCACATTCACTGTTGGAAACAATGAGGTCATAAAAGGCTTTGAGGATGGCGTCATGGGCATGAAAAAAGGGGAGGAAAAGAAGATAGTCATAAAGCCAACAGAAGGTTACGGGCATAGGGACGACAGGCTGAAACAGGAAGTGCCAAGAAGTGTTTTCCCTGCAGAAATGAAGCTTGAGCCAGGGATGGGGTTCAGTTTCAAGGCGCCAACCGGTCAGATAATACATGCAACAATAACAGAAGCAAATGCAGAAAAGGTGCTGGTTGATATGAACCACCCGCTCGCGGGCAGGGACCTCACTTTTGAGCTGAAAATCGTGGACATAGAGTAAATGTGCGCCGGGAGCGTGACCTTCTTAGGAAGAAGGTCAATCAAGAAAGTAACGTGCGTTCACTGAGTTGTCATGCAGAAACCGCTTCAGCTTTTCTTCGTAGCTCGTGGAATTCATTGAAAAAAAGAATTGCAACAACCTTTTTAAGCTTTCGGCGATACTTTCAACTTATGACCAGCCTTGTTGCGTGCCTTGGAGCAGGAAAAGGAACTTGGAATGAGGTTGCAAGGCTTGTTTCTGCAGAATCATGGACAAATATTTTCCTGATAACAAACGAGTTTGGCAGGGAAAACTTCGTGCAAAAGTTTCCCGCAATAAAAGCAGAGATTATAGTAGTTAACGACTTCTCACCAGCACAACAGATTGTTGATGAAATAAGAAAAGGGCTCGCAGGCAAATTAAAAGGAACCGAGGCAGCAGTCAACATGGCATCAGGAACAGGCAACGTGCATATGGCAATGATAAGCGCGCTCCTGAAACTGGGAATGGGGATGCGTTTTGTAGTGCCTGGAGACTCAGGAGCCTTAGAACTTTAGGCCTTACTTGATTATGTGAAGCCACTCGTAAAGGGCCTTGTCAGCAGCTCTCGTAAGGCCATCGCCCTGGCCTTCTATTGTAACGCAATTTCCATCAAGCAAAATTGCAGGTTCAGGGGCATCCCGAATGTAGACAACAGAAGCGTTTGTTGCACAGGTAACAATGGGCCGGTTAAAGCAGGATTCTGTCAGGTTTTTCGTGCAGGCAGCAAGCACGATTTCCCTTTCAAAAACGTTCTTAAGCATGACTGTCAGGTCTGAGGCGGCAAGCGCAATCCATGCATTGTTTGACGTTGATTCATTGCGGGGGTCATGGGTAATATACATGCCACTTGATTGGAACCTGTAATCTAGCTTACCTGTAACTGTCACATCGTCAACATCCCAAGGGGGATGCCTGAATTCAAGAATGTATTCCTGGCCTCCACTCCCTTTCCATCGTGTTACCCATGCGTTTCCGCTTTGTTGAAACTGAAACCCGTTGTAAAGGCGAAGGTTAACGTCAGGCTGGCTTGAATTGGGCTTCAATAAATTCAAGACCCAATTGGCAAGCAGGAGGCCAAGGACTACAACAACAGCAACTGTGACGAGTGTTATTACAACGGCCTTCTCATGATGCTTTCCACTTGGAGCTTCTGGCGTTCCAGCAGAACTTTGCTCACCCATTTCAGCCTCCCTCAAGAATCGCATATTTAAGCCTGTCAGAAGCACGCGCAAAATCCTGTGAGCTTGCGCCTGAAACAACAATGCAATTCTGGCTTGAAAGATCAAATGAGATGCCCGTCAAATTTGATTCGGAAAGCAAGATGACCGGAGACAGGGAAGTTGCGTTGTTGCAGTTAATAAATGGAAAGTCTGTCCCCTGTCTTGAAGTCCCCTTCTGGACGTAAGTTCCATGCTTGAAATCGAGCAGGTTCTCAACGTCATACGCTGCCAGTGCCATAACATCAACAAAAGAGCTGTTCCAGTCGTATGAGACGGATATAACCTGGGCCGAAAGCCTGGATGCAAGGCCATCAGGAAGCGTTATGCCTGAAACATCGTCAGGATTGAAAAAGAAAGTTGCCTGCTGGCTTCCAAGAGTTGCAATGTAAAAGCCCTTCGGCGAGAACTGGAATAAAACCCCCTCATACTTAAAATTTGAATCGCTTGAAGAAGGTTGGAAAGAGATGACAAAGCCAGCGACGCTCATAAGCATGATTATGCCCACAATGATGGCAAACCATTTCTTTCCCTTTTCATCCCCCGCTTTTGAAACCATTACAAAACGGAAGGTATCTAGCGCATATTTATAAGTTTTGATTGCCTTACTGCAGATTGCAAAAGTATAATAATCAAAATTATTGCAATGGAAGAATGACAGAAATAGTAGTCAAGCTGGATAACGCATGGAAAACCTACAGGATGGGGGATGAGACGGTTAACGCGTTAAAGGGAGTGTCATTTGAGATCAAGAAAGGCGAATTTTTTGCAATACAAGGCCCATCTGGAAGCGGGAAATCAACCGCAATGCACATCCTTGGAGCACTGGACACACCCGATACAGGCAAGGCATACATCAAGGGAAAAGACATAAGCCTGCTTAAGGATGACAAGCTTGCAGACCTCAGGGGGAAAGTCATAGGCTTTGTCTTCCAGCAATTCAACCTTATCCCAACACTATCCGCCCTTGAAAACGTCATGCTGCCAATGATGTTCCAGCGCAAGCCAGAAAAGCAAAGAAGGGAACGCGCCAAGGAACTTTTAGCCCAGGTTGGGCTGCTTGACAGGATGAACCACACACCAAGTCAGCTTTCAGGAGGGCAGCAGCAAAGGGTGGCCATTGCCAGGGCACTTGCAAACGATCCTGAAATCATCCTTGCAGATGAGCCAACAGGCAACCTTGACTCAGAAACGGGAAAGAAAATACTTGAAATGCTAAAGTCGCTGAAAGAAAAAGGAAAGACCATTGTGCTCATAACCCACGATGACAAGCTGGCCAATGAAGCTGAAACAGTAGCATATATAAAGGATGGAGCAATAATAAACGTAAAGAGAAACAGGCGATGAAAACGAAAACCAACTGCGGAAGGGCTCTATTGCTTGCAGTTCTTCTACTGGCATTCATTTCAACTTCAGAAAGAGCCTATGCAGTAGACGCCACAACCATTCCCCAATGGTCGCAACTTTCAATAAGCATGGTAAAACAAGACCCTGACCCTGTAGCCCCGGGGGAAAAGGTTGAATTGAAATTCATGATTGAAAACAGGGGGTCACAGCCAGCAAATGAGGTTGAAATCCAGCTTGTAAGCGCATTTCCTTTCGATATCAGCCCAAGCGAGCAAACAAAAGCTATTGGAACAATCTCAGGAAGGCAAAAGGGAAAGGATGCCGTCATCGAAAAATTCTCAATAACAATATTGCCTGGCGCGGGAACAGGAACATACCCGCTTGCGCTAAAATACAAGTCAGGGGGGCAAGACTGGATCAAGGTTGAAAGCTTCAATGTAAGCATAAAGCAGCGTGACTTGCCATTATCAGTCTCTAAAATTTCCACAGACCCGGCCATACTCACCCCTGGAAAAGAATCAAAGGTAACTCTTGAAGTAACAAACTTGGGAAGCAGCGATGCAATGACAATACGCATCAAATTAAACCTGTCCGACAATCTGCCCTTATACATTTTTGGTTCAACAAACGAGAAAATAATAAGCCTGATAGGGCCAGGCCAGAAAGGAACAGCAATGTTCGAAGGCATCACAAACCCTTCAGCCAAAGGCGGAATTTACAGCATTCCACTCATCGTAACTTACTCTGACTCGTCAGGGAAAAATTACAGCCTTACCGGCCAATCATTCGGAATCAGCGTAGGAGGGAAGCCAAGCCTTACCGTAAGGCAAACAGGCACTGAAACATTAAAGCTAAACGAAAAGAAAAAGGCCAGTGTTGAAATAGTAAACAAAGGCACAACAGACATAAAATTCCTCACTGTCGAGCTGCTAAAAAGCGAAAGCTATGAAATACTTTCCCCACCTTCACAATATATCGGAACCCTTGATTCCGGAGATTCGGAAGTAATCGGGTATGATGTGTATTTTACCAAAAATGCCCCCCTGGAGCTTGAGCTTCAATATTCAGACCTTCTTAACTTCCAATACACCGAAAAGGTTGGAACGCAATTGAGGTTGTTTACTTCAGGAGAAGCCCAGAAGCTTGGAATAGAACAGAGCAGAGGAATAGGGATCATCATAACGATTCTAATCATCATTG
>CAYUOQ010000044.1:4947-7338 GCA_964446445.1 uncultured Methanosarcinales archaeon | reverse complement strand
AATAAGGGCATATAAAAAGTTTATCAGCTTAAGCGCTCCAGCAACTTTTCAAAACATATTTAAAGCCCGCAGGGAGCGCTGACAGTAAAATGAATGTAGTCGTAAGCATACCTGCGTTTAATGAGGAAGCAACAATAGCGTCTGTAATAAGGAACATAAAAACAGTTCTGGGAAAGCACAGGAATTATGTTTACAGGGTTCTTGTTGTTGATGATGGCTCCTCAGACAAGACCGCGGAAATAGCCAAAAACGAAGGTGCCGTTGTTTATTCACATCCAAAGAACTATGGGCTTGCAGAGGCTTTCAGGACAGAGGTTGAACAGTTCCTGAAGCTAAAGCCTGAAGCTGATGCAATGGTGCACATCGATGCAGATGGACAATACAAGGCTGAGGAAATACCGCTCCTACTAAAAAAACTGGAGGAAGGCTACGACTTTGTCCTTGGCTCGAGGTTCAGGGGGCATATAGAAAGGATGCCTATTCTCAAGAGGCTGGGAAACAAGGCTTTCTCAAAGGTAATTTCACAAATAACAAGGACAAAAGTGTCTGACGCACAATCCGGATTCAGGGCATTCACAAGAAGGGTTGCAGAGAATGTGCCAATAATTTCAGGCCATACCTACACCCAGGAACAGGTAATAAGGGTAGTTAAGGGCAAATTCAAAATGGCGGAAGTGCCAGTCTATTTTGCAGAGAGAAAAGGAAAAAGCAGGCTGATACAAAACCCATTCGGATACGCAATACGGGCATGGATAAACATACTCAGGATATACCGAGACTATGAGCCAATAAAATTCTTTGGACTAACCGGGGGAGCAATATTCACAATCGGATTTATATTTGGCTTAAGGCTGTTATATTTCTACTTCACAACAGGCATAGTGGGGCACACGCCAAGCCTCATACTTGGAATGCTGCTGATGAGCGTTGGCGTACAGGTAATCACGTTTGGATTTTTAGCGGACATGATAAAGAAGTGACAAAAATGAAAGTCGTAATTTTGTGCGGAGGAAAGGGGACAAGGTTCAGAGACTACCCTGAAGACATACCAAAGCCATTAGCGCCAATAGGAAGCAAACCCATCCTATGGCACATAATGAAAACTTACGCCAACTACGGCTACAAGGAATTTGTCCTGTGCCTTGGCTACAGGGGAGACCTAATTAAAAAATTCTTCCTCGAGGAGGAATGGAAAACCGCAGACTTCACAATGAACCTGAAAAACAGGCAAAAGGAAACGTACAATTCCGAGGAAGAAGACTGGAACATCACTTTTTCAGAGACAGGAACAGACACAAACACAGGAGGAAGGCTGAAAAAAGTTGAGAAGTACATCCCTGAAGGGGAGGACTTCCTGGCAACATACGGGGATGGCCTGGCCAACATAAACATAAAGGAACTTGTTGAGTTTCACAAGAAAAAAGGGAAGACTGCGACAATAACCTGCCTCAGGCCATACTCACAATTCGGCATAGTCGAGCTTGAAGACAGCAGCGTTGTCAAGTTCAAGGAAAAGCCAAAGCTTGACTACTGGATTAACGGAGGATTTTTCGTATTCAAGAAAGACATTTTCAAGTATATTGGAGAAAACGACATCCTCGAACAAAAGCCATTCGAAACACTTGCTGCGAAAAAAGAGATAGCAGCATACAAGTTTGAAGGATTCTGGCAATGCATGGACACATTCAAGGACTACCAAAGCTTCAACGAGCTGTGGGAGAAAGGAGCCCCATGGAAGGTATGGAAGTAGCAGAATCTGCCAGAATTTTCGTCAGCTGTGATGTGAGCCTATTACGCAGACCATATGTGTTTCCCTTGCTTTGCGTAGCCATTCATCCTTCGAAAACTTGTAGTATGTCGTTGACATCACGGGGTTTATCTTGATATTCTCTTATAAGCTCATTCAGCCGCAGGTTGATTTTCAGCAAATTTCTTTTTACTATCTTTTTATAGTGATAAAAAATTTTGAATCCCAAAAAACTGACTCCTTGATTAAGAGAACTAATTTTGCACAGAAACCTTTATAAAGTTCAAAAGTTCTTACGTACGTATGGGAGAAATAAAGGTCAGGTTATCCGACGAAACAGAAGCAGCGTTCCGGAAAAGCGCCATGGAGACTTTTGGCTATGCCAAAGGCTCGATAAGCGCAGCCATTGAAGCGGCAGCCAAGGCGTGGGTAGCGACCCGGCCAAAAACAACAGCCGAGATGACAGAGCCACTTGACTCGTTACGAGGCGTATTAAAGCATGTCAAGAAATCATCAGTCGAACTACAACACGAAGTAGGAGAAATCAGGAGAGCACGAAACCATGCCCATAGACCCTAACATATTACTGGAATATCTTCTTGACCAGCAGGAAGCACAAAAATGCCTTGATTTTATGAAGATAA
>CAYUOQ010000044.1:0-4937 GCA_964446445.1 uncultured Methanosarcinales archaeon | reverse complement strand
AATCAGGGAAGGCACGGTACAGGCGGTTGTTTCCACATTCACCGTTGATAGCATCATGATTGCACTCGAAAGGCACCAAAAGAATGTTGAAATCATGAAAAGATTTCTTCAAAGCCTTACCGGCCACAGAGGACTTAGGATCTATGCACCAACAATAGACGATAGACTTAAAGCCATTAACCACATATCGCTAGGGCTTGACTTTGAAGATGCCCTTACCATTCAATGCGCCCTTTCCAACAATGAAAAAGAAATAATGAGCTTTGACAAGGACTTTGACAAGATAAAAATTATAAAAAGGGTGCAACCACCTATACTAAAATAAAGGTTTAGAAATGACATTTAACTGGAAAGACAAAAATGTGTTCGTGACCGGAGGCAACGGCTTCCTTGGGGGCTGGCTAATCCAGGAACAAGTAAAAAAAGAAGCGAACGTAACATGCCTAATAAGAGACAATGTCAAAAATTCCAATTTACAACTTCTTGGCCTGATGGACAATATAAACATAATATCAGGGTCTGTTGAAGACTACAGGACAGTTGAGCGCGGGATGAACGAGCACGAATCAGACGTCGTATTCCACCTGGCTGCACAGGCAATTGTAGGAGTCGCAAACAGGTCTCCAATTTCAACCTTTGAAACAAACATAAAAGGAACATGGAACGTTCTTGAGGCTTGCAGGCAGGTCAGCATCAAGCGAACAATTGTTGCATCAAGCGACAAGGCCTACGGCGAGCACGAAAAGCTGCCTTACAAGGAGGAATTCTGCCTGAACGGCCTAAGCCCTTATGAAGCCTCAAAAAGCTGCACAGATATAATCACGAGAACATATGCAAAGACTTACGGGCTGCCAGTTGCAATTACAAGGTGCGGAAACATTTATGGAGGAGCAGACCTAAACTGGAGCAGGATAATACCAGGAACAATAAAAGCAGTAATGAAAAACGAAAGGCCGCTGATCAGGAGCGATGGGACACCAATAAGGGATTACATCTATGTCATGGATGTGGTAAACGCTTACATTATGCTTGCAGAGCAGGTTGACAGGAAGGAAGTCAGCGGGGAAGCATTCAACCTGGGGACGGAAACGCCAATAAGCGTCCTTGACCTTACAAAAAAAATAATCTCACTGCTGGGCAGGAAGCTTGAGCCTCAAATCCAAAACCAG
The DNA here is from genome assembly GCA_964446445.1 of uncultured Methanosarcinales archaeon. Lineage (GTDB taxonomy): Archaea > Nanobdellota > Nanobdellia > Woesearchaeales > UBA10216 > UBA10216. The sequence goes on along the minus strand of CAYUOQ010000044.1, from coordinate 3,768 downwards.
GCAAAGAATGAGCTGCACATGCAATACCTCGACTGGAGCAAGGCCAGAAAAATCCTGGGGTGGAAGCCAAAATACAAGCTGGACGAAGGGCTTGCCGAGACTATAAACTGGTATGAAGAGTACTTCAAGGAAAGAAAATGAATTGGCAACTGTTCGGCATAATTGCGGGGGCAATAACCAGCATTGGATTCGTTCCCCAGATATGGAAAGGCTACAAGACCAAGCACCTGAAAGACATGTCGTACATGATGAATGTACTTCTTACAATTGGCTTTACAATGTGGCTCATCTATGGCATAAATGGAAAGGATGTGGCAATCATAGCGGCCAACATAGTTGGAATCAGCCTTAATCTTGTGCTGGCAGGGATGAAATACCATTATGGAAAAACTTCTGAGAAAGGCGAAAAATAAAAATGTGCAAATGAAAATCCTTGCCTTAATGAAAAGATTCTCATCAGGAAAAGACCAGATAAAGGGAAATTTTGGAAGGGAGGTAAGGCTGCTTTCTGAAATGCAAAAAAGAGGCCATAAGATAACACTTTTGTGCGCAGACCAGGTTGCAAAGGAAAGGAAAACAACAACGCTAAACGGGATGAGGGTGGAAATCTATCCATTCGCAATCAAAGGAATTCCAAAATTCGTCAAAGCTGCCAGGAGATTGGCAGTTGAAAATGACATCATACTTGCAACAAGCCACCCGTTGCTTGCGGCAATAGCAGAACTAACATCAGGAAAAAGGAAAGTAGCGTACGACTTAAGGGATAATTATAATGCCTATGACTTAACCAACATACCACTCCTGAGAAAAGGATTACTGCCATCACTAATAAACAAAGCCATAATAAAAAAGAGCGACCTTGCATTCTGCGTGAGCGAAGCGTTGACAGAGAAAATCAGGAAGCAAATGGGGAAAAAGCCAACAATTGTCTTGCCAACAGGGGTTGACCAATCCTTTTTCAAGCCCCTGAACCGTTCTTTATGCAGGAAGGAATTGTGCCTTCCTCAGAAAGCAAAGATAATTGTTTACACAGGACATATCTCGAAGGAAAGGGGCATTGGATTACTAGTAAAGGCATTCAAGCTTGTACAGGAAAAGTACGCTGATTGCATATTGCTATTGAGCGGGCCTATTGACAAGGACATCAACATAAGCCAACCAGGAATAAAGTACATGGAGCTGCCAAAAAGCCATGACGTTGTCCGTGCCATTAACGCTTCAGATGTTGCCGTTGTTCCCCACCTCAAGAGCAGCGGCACAAATTACGGAATACCCTACAAACTAATGGAATACTTATCATGCAACATTCCCGTTGTTGCAACTGAACTACCAGACATTAAAATGGTGCTGAAAGACCACCCCGAAACACTTGCCCGGGCAGGGGACGTGCAAGAGTTCGCAGGGAAAATCCTTGAACAGCTTAAAAAGGGAAAAAAAACAAATTATCGAAAGCTCACTGACGACTACGAGTGGAAAAAACTGGCAGTGAGGCTGGAAAAGGAATTCAAAAACCTTTATTCGGCGTAAGAATTAAATACAACAGCACAAGGCCTAAAAGGCATGGCTAAGTTAAAATGCAGGGTTTGCAAAAAGGATACGCTTCAAAAATTCTTAAACCTGGAGCATACCCCCTTAGCAAACAGTTTCCTGACCAAGGACCAGTTGGAAGAGCCAGAAACAACATTCCCACTCAACCTATGCTTCTGCAGCTCGTGCTGGCTTGTCCAGCTCGACTATATTGTCCCGCCCGAGGTCATGTTTAGGAATTACATATACACCTCAGGAACGTCCACGACCATAGCAACCCATTTTGCACAATTTGCAGAGGAAACAGTAAAAAACCTCGGGCTTGGAAAGGATTCTTTGGTCATTGACATAGGAGGAAATGACGGAACCCTCCTGAAAAACTTCAAGAGGCTAAATACAAGGACGCTAAACATAGAGCCAGCCACCAACATTGCAAAAATGGCTGAAAGCGCAGGAATAGAGACGGAAAACAGCTTCTGGGGGCAAGAAACTGCCAAAAAAATCGTGAAAGAAAAGGGAAAGGCAAAGGTCATAATTGGAACGAACGTATTTGCCCACGTCAATGACTGGGATGAATTCCTAAAAAGCATTGACATTGCACTTGACACCGAAGGCATATTCATAATCGAAGCCCCATACCTCATAGACCTGCTTGAAAAAATAGAATTCGACACAGTATATCATGAGCACCTTTCATACATTTCCGTAACCCCTCTGGTAACTCTGGCCAAGAGGTTTGGAATGGAAATATTTGACTGCAAAAGGGAAACCATCCACGGAGGCTCAATCCGCATTTTTATGAAAAAATCGGCGAGCAAGCGCGAAATCATGCCTTCGGTAAAACAGATGGTAACTCTGGAAAAAGAGGCAGGCCTTGACTTGGAAGAGACCTATTTTAAGTTTGCCAAAAGGGTCGAAGAATTCAAAAGACAACTTCTGGAAATATTGATGCACCTAAAGGCAAGTGGCAAAAAAATAGCAGGATACGGAGCCCCGGCAAAAGGAAACACCCTCCTGAACTATTGCAAAATAGGAACACAATTCCTTGATTACCTCGTTGACAAAAATCCGCTTAAACAGGGACTGTACACGCCTGGCACGCACATACCCATATTTTCAACGGAAAAACTTGAGCAGGATAAGCCTGACTTCCTGTTTGTCCTCGCCTGGAATTTTGCAGAAGAAATAATGCAGCAGCAGCATTGGTTCAAGGAAAAGCAAGGCAAGTTCATAATTCCCATACCTGAGCCAAGGATTGTCTGACTTGCGGGAAGCTGAATGAAAAACAAAGTAAAAACACTTGCCAAAGTGGGCATTGGAGCAGCCATAATAATCTTCCTTGTCCACTTCGTTGGAACAGGCGAAGTCTATAAAAGCCTTCTTGGCATGAAGCTTGTATTCCTGCCCCTCATAACGCTCGTCTTCCTTTTTTCGGTAGGGATGCGCGCCCTCTGCTTCAAGCTGTTGCTGCTGCCGCATGAATCCAAAGAAAAAAAGTATTCAGTTAAAAGCCTTGTTTACATAAGCTTCGCAAGCTGGGCTGCAGGCATGTTCACACCAGGGAAGCTTGGTGAGCTCTCATCCATATACCTCCTCAATAAGGAAGGACTTTCCCTTGTAGTAAGCGCAGCCGTAAGCCTGCTCAACAAGATTGTAACAACAATAACAATACTGGCTTTTGCAATTGTAAGCCTGACAAGATTCCTGGGCATAAGGGAAGCGCTGCCATTAACCGTCCTTTTCGTAGCTGTCACAGTCCTCCCTTATGTTGCCCTGACAAACGGAACAACAAGAAAAATCATGCTTACGGCTTTTGGAAAATTCCTGAAAAGGTATGAAACGCAATTCGCAGGCTTTGCAAACGAGCTGAACTTATACCTATCAAAAAGAAAAATGCTGCTCTTGTACAGCTTTGCCATAAACGCTGCCTGGCTTGCCGTATCATCCTGGCTGTTTGTGCTGGCTTTTGCCGCGATAGGAACAAGCGTTAAATTCACAGATGTGCTGCTTGTGAATTCAATTGGAATGACAACATCCTTCATCCCTGCAACAATAGGAGGAACTGGCCTGAGGGAGGCATCTGCCCTCATATTCTTTGGCAAGCTTGGCGTGAGCAACTCAGCAACACTGAGCTCACATCTGATAATAGCTGCAATAAGCTACTTTTCTGCAACAATAACCGCAATCATATTCATGTTAAGAAAAAAACAGAAAGCCTAGCCAAGCAGTGACTTGAAAACC
>CAYUOQ010000043.1:4264-7395 GCA_964446445.1 uncultured Methanosarcinales archaeon | reverse complement strand
GAAGTGCTGATAATGTCAACAGGCACCTGAAACTCATCAAATAGCCTGAAAACCCTATGGAGGAAACCATGGGCAAGAAGCATCCTTGCAGAGTTGATGTTAATTACGTAAACATTCTTCTTACAAGTTATTGCCGTAATATCCTTCTTGCTGTTAGTTTTCCTTAAAATAAGGGTCCCATGGCCAGACGGATTAAAAGTGTTCAACACCCTGACAGGGATATTTTTGTTCATTGCAGGAAGTATTGTCTTTGGATGAAGGACCTTTGCCCCGAAATAGGCAAGTTCGCTTGCCTCCTCAAATGAAACAACATCCACGGTATGAGCGGCCTGGATCAACCTGGGATCCGCTGTCATCACGCCATCAACATCGGTCCAAATCTGGATTTCCTCAGCACCAAGTGCAGCGCCATAAATGGCAGCTGTATAATCACTGCCTCCTCTGCCAAGCGTTGTTATCTCACCATCCTGCGTCTTTCCAATGAAGCCGGTAACGACAGGAATTGCACCTTTGGGAATTCCTTTTGCGGCTGAAGCAATACCCACGAAGGTTGTGGGAAGGATTTCAGCACTGCCAAAAATATTGTCCGTAACCATGCCCAAATCGTAAGCGTTGTATGGGACAGCATCCAGTCCAGACTTGTTTGCATAAGCAGAAACAATCTTGGCAGAGATGCGCTCCCCAAAAGAAGCAACATAATCACTCGTCCTGGCTGTAAGCTCCCTTATCAAGGAAATGCCCGAAAGCACAACTTTAAGCTCAGAAAGCTCAGTTGCAATCAGTGAATTTGGCAGGTCCAGATTCTGGATTATCTTGAAATGCCTTGATTCAATTTCAGACATCAGCGAGTCAACCGAATTAGACCTATCCAGTGCCTTCTTGGCAGATTGCAGCAGAAGATCTGTAACCCCGGAAACTGCCGAAACCACGACAAAAGGAGGCTTGCCATCAGCATGAGCTTTTCTTACTATGCCAATTACTGCCTTTATGCTTTCCGCACTCCCAACAGAGGTCCCCCCAAACTTCATTACAATCATTTTACCCCAAAAATGAATAAATTTGCTAACTAAGACGCTATTTAAATTTATTCAGAAAGGATTCTTGGCGGCTATTTAAACTTAATGTTATGAAAATAACAAAATTTAAATAAAAGTGTTATTCCCTTTCAGCTATGTCAAGCATCAGCTCAACAGTAAAAAGGATAGTGGATGAGAAGCCCTTACTGCAGGAAGGCCTTAGACAGGGTATAATCAGCCATGCATCGCTTGCAGAAAGCTTAAAGCCCATGATTAGACAACAGATGGGCGGGGAAGTAACAGATTCTGCAATAATAATGGCACTAAGGAGGCATCAGGAGACGCTCGAGGCAAAGGAAATAAAAGAAATAAGGATAGACGGCCATACACAGCTAACATTGAAAACAGGCCTTGTATACTTCTCAGTAAAAAAGTCTCAAAGGCTCTATAAAAAGATTGAGACAATACTCAAGGTTGCAAACTCTGACGAAGACCTTCTAAATCTCATACACGGAAACCATGAAGTCTCAATCATAACAAATGACATGAATGAAAAAAAGGTTGCGGATGCCCTGGAGGCGGAAAATGTGACAACAAAGGAGAGAAACCTCGTTTCAATATCCATGGGGCAGCCAAAAGACTTTTTATACACTCCAGGAATACTTTTCGCCGTAACCAGGAAGCTCTACTGGGACAACATAAACATATTTGAAATAGTGACAACAGCAACAGAGCTCAACTTCATTTTTCAAAAAAAGGATGCAATGAGGGCATACGCATCAATACAGGAACTTATTGAGGGAAAAGACTGAAAAACCAATTTAGGCGATAGACTTTTTTATTTAGAAGAAAAAATTATAAACTGTTCAAAACTGCACTATGCGAGTGAAAGCAGAAACCAAAAAGAAAGTAAAGGACTTGGTTAAGACTGTAATCTTGTCTAAGATCGGCAACTATCATGCTGAAACTGACTATAGACCATTCTTCCAAGCAATTTTCACAAAAGAGCAAATATTAACTCACACAGTAGTTCACTCTTTCTATACGACCTTCGGAATGTCAATTTATGAACAGCTAGTGAAGATTTTAGCTGAGGGAGCAGGCTATGAGGCACATACTCAATACGACCTGCAAGGAGAAATAGATGATAAAACTGAGGCCATAATATCAAAAATCGACATGGATTTGAGAACTGGCAAGAGAAAGCCAGACGTGAAATCAGAGTCTGAGGAGATAAAAAGTTCTATCCAAAGAGGAAGACCACTGGACGATCCGGATAAAAGGGTGGATGTCTACATCAAGAAATCAGATGGCATAGAAGCTTACTTTGACATTACTTCTCCTAAGCCGAATGTCAAAGAGTTCGTTGCTTTAAAGAAGAAATTGCTGCGTTGGATGGGTCTAAGGTTAAGTATAGACAAAACTGCGAATGTTATTACCGCACTAGCCCTGCCATATAATCCTTACTACCCAAAACTGTATAATCGTTGGACGAAAGGCAACATGTATGACTCAGTTCAGTTAATGGTTGGTGAAGACTTTTGGAATTTTGTTGCAGGTGAAAAGGTATACGACGAATTTATAGAAATATTCAAGGAAGTTGGTAAAGAACTGAGAGAAAAAGTAAAAGAGATCGCCAAAAAATAAATTTAAAGCTTCCTCATATGAAATATTATTTCTGCGTAAGGCTGCCTGTCCCTTTCTGTCCTATTTAATACAGGCCGCTTGAAGCGTTCAACAATCTTAAGCTCGCTTTTTTCTGCAATTAGGGGGTATAAATCATATTTATCATTAGCTACTATAAAAAAATCTCCATTTGCCTTTACAAATTTGCTAACGTTTCTGAAAGCTTGACTTATTCCTTCAACGTACTCATCTCTTGCCTGTTTCCCCTGCCCTTTAAATAAAGGCCCTACCTCTTTATCATCTCTCCTAGGTATCCCGAAGAGCTCGTAAGCATAGGCGTGCTGCTCATGATAGTCTATCTGCCCAACGTATGGCGGAGAAGTAAAAATGCCATCAATTTGTTTATTTGAAAGTGCATTGTAAAATTCGGGATTTTTGGCTTTAATCTCTTTAGGCACGTCTACTTCTCTCGAGTCACCATGAATCACT
>CAYUOQ010000043.1:0-4254 GCA_964446445.1 uncultured Methanosarcinales archaeon | reverse complement strand
AAAACCTCCTTCCTTAGCTTTGAAAATTGCCTTATCCTTGCAACAGTATCAAAAGAATAACGTCTTAGATGAGAGGTTATTGTGTTTATTGGAGTGCAGATCTTCTTATGTTTACTGCAATAGTATGGACTGGTTTGAGGCTCTTTTAATGTGGCCAGATCGAAATGAGTTGTAGCTCTACATGACCGTGCAGTTCGGCTTAACACTATCCGCATTATATTCTTTATCTCTTCTTGTTGTTCTGCATCAATCAATTTCAAATAATAAAAAAGTTCCTGTTTCACTCTTTTTGAGAACCATTTTGACAGAAAACCTCCCATATTTCCTTCTTCCAGAAGAATAGTCTTGTCTTTTGTCCCATTTTTCTTGAAAAAATCCTCGCTTTCTTTTAAGAACTGCTTTAATTTCTCTCGCGAGTATTCTTCCTCTTTCAGTGAACCTTTCCAGACACTTCGTTTAAACTCCGGATTTGGGAAACATTTTGTATTAAACTCATTCAATCTCTCTCTTAGTTCTAAATCAAAGGCATTATTAAAAACTTCATTGCTAAAAGTTAATGTTTGAGATAGAGCTTTCGTAAGCTTGGCATTTAACTGAAACATGTCATACTCATCTATTTTAGCCTCGGAAATTAAACAGTTAAAATCTGAGACATCTATACCTATTGAATGTAAGCCTAATTCTGATGCTTGCACAAGGGTTGTGCCGCTTCCCATAAAGGGGTCAAGTATTATGTCATTTTGTTTGAAAAAAGCTCTTTTTAAGTCTGAATTTGGATTTAAAAAATACTCAACTAGTTGCGGTATAAACTTCCCTTTATAGGGGTGTAGCCTATGAACGTGCTTGGTCGTATCTGATTCTCTTAGATGTGAAAATGATAAATCCCAGTTCAGGTCACTACCCAGAATTTTTTTCCATGATTGATCTTTCTTTTTAATATTCTCATCGTAATATTCCTTTAATTCACCAATGTTCACTTTAATCTTTTTTTCTTCATCAACATATTTCTTGACTTTCGCGTATTGAATCAGATAGCTTATGTTGGAAGGGCTGATAGGCCTGTCTAAATATTCAGATGCCCATTGCGAAGCTTCGACGGGCGTCATCAACTCTCCTTGGATTAATTCTTGCACCATACCCTTATTTTTAGAAGATTGACTTTATAAGCGTTACGGCCACCTGTTCAGTGTCCAGTGCTGCTTGTCCTGTAAACCTTTCGGAAATGACCAGTGGTTCTTACGGGAAATTCTGTAATATTTACGGATTTTAGTTACTTAAACAGCTGCACTGCCCGCACCAAGTGAAATCCCATTCATCAATCACACCCTTGATCAAAGTAGCTATAGTGGCCATGTTTTGCTCACATTATTTTTTCTAATTCACGCTTAATCCCCCTCAAACTGCACCAGTGAGAAAAGCTTTTGGCCGGCAGCTTCAAGCTTCTTTCTTCCCTGCAAATCAGGCAGCTCTATCACAACACCACATTCAACAACGGTTCCACCCAAGCGCTCAACAAGCCTGGAAGCTGCAATCATTGTTCCTCCGGTAGCAATAAGATCGTCAATAAGAAGAATCCGGCAACCTTTCTGGATGGCGTCAAGATGAACCTCAACAGTTGCAGTGCCATATTCAAGAACGTAGCTCTCCTTCTCTGTCTTGAAAGGCAACTTGCCCTCTTTCCTTACCGGAACAAACCCAACATGAAGCCTGTCAGCCAGGACGCCTCCAAAGATAAATCCCCTGCTTTCAATGCCGGCAACAAGAGCAATATTTTGCTTCCGGTACATTTCCTCAAAAAGGCCAAGAACATATGAAAAAGCATTTGCGTCCTTAATCAGGGTTGTGATGTCACGGAACATTATTCCCTTCTTTGGAAAATCGGGTATGGTTCGAATTTTAGACTTAATGTCCATTCCAATCACAACATTGCAGACTTAAGAGCAGACTGGCAGTTGCACTTTGCATTTTCAGGAATTGCGGGAACCAAATCAAGCAAAAGCCTCTTGGTCTTCTCTACATTGCTTTTTAGAGTTGAAACAACCATGTCGGCAGTAACAGCCTCGCCCTTCCAGCAGTCGTAATCAGTCACCTGGGCGATTGCTGAATAACAAATTTCAGCTTCCCTGGCAAGAATGCATTCAGGAACCATTGTCATGTTAATGGTGTCACAATTCCACATCCTGAAAAGGCTTGATTCTGCCAAAGTAGAAAACCTAGGGCCCTCAACAACAACATTTGTCCCGCTTGCATGGAACTTCAGCCCAAGCCTGACTGAAGCATCCTGAAGAAGTGCCCTTAACTCGGGGCAAAACGGCTGAGCCATTGAGACATGGCAAACCTTCCCTTTGTCATAAAAAGTCGAATGCCTGCTCGTAGTCCGGTCAATAAACTGGTCAGTAAAAACAAGGTCACCCGGCCTAATCTCTTCCTTGAGAGAGCCAACAGCGCACGGCGCAATTATCCGCTTAACACCCAACTGCTTCATTGCCCAGATGTTCGCGCGGTAATTCACGTTTGAAGGGTTGATGGTGTGCCCTGTCCCATGCCTGGGGATTAAAACAACTTCGGATTTTCCAATAAAGCCTACCACGACTGGGGAGGAAGGCTTGCCAAACGGGGTTTCAACCTCAACTGTTTTAGGCTGGCTGACAAAATCAGCATCGTACATGCCAGTCCCTCCAATTATGCCAACCTTATACATGAGTTAAGAAGCCTATAACAGCAATTTTAAAAGTTTTGCATAAAAAATCAGAATAAGGCTGACGATTACTTTGCCTTTGCGGCTAACTTCTGGACAACCGCCTTGTCACTTATGATTGCACTATTCCCTGTTGGATCCTCAATAAGTATCTTTAATTTCTCCTCTCCCCAAACACACCGGTTTATCTTCTTGATCATATTCTTAGCCTTTTGGACTGCGACATCATCTTCCTCTGTATCCCTGATCACTTCAAGCTGATGCTTCACCCTTTGGAGCAAGCCCTCAATATTCGTAACGTAGCCATTTGATGCCTCGCCTGGCTCTATGTCAGCAATGTATGGTATCTTGACCGTGGCCTGGCCAGACTTCACTACCCTTATTGACATGTCATCCGAACCAGAAACTTCAATGGAATACTTTGCAGGCTCCCTTTGCTCGGCGCATTCAACATCCGCCTTGTGAAACCTGCAACTGTTGCAAGTCATTGAAAAAAGAAGTACTTTGCCAAAGAAAGGAATTTCCTGCTCCCGCTCATAAAGTGTCAGTGATTTTTGGGAACAGAAAGGGCAAAGTTCACCAGTTACAACATCAACTTTTGCGCCATTTCCGTCGGCAGAAGTCTCTTCTGACTTTTCCTTTCCCATTCCATGAAAAACAGCGAAAAGAGTTTAAATAGTTTTTGGTGGGCTTGAAAAACCTAAAATCAACCTTTAAACATTTCAAAATAATGCAATATAACCCTGGCCGCTTCACCAATCGTGCCGCCAAAGCTGATAATGCCCTCTTCATGGCCAGCCATAACCAGGATTTTCTTTTGCATGGTTTCAGTTTTTGCCAGCAATCTCAACATTTCAGCAGCCATTTCTGGAGTTCCACACTCAACAGCCTTGCCTGTTGTTGGCACCTTGCCCATCAAACTCTTCCAAAGAGCAAGATTATGCACATGAACGACAGCATTCACCTTCGGGCTTGACTGGTATATTGCAGCATGCGTCAGCGACTCAGAGGAAGCCTTGACAGGCCCTTCGCAGGCAAGCCAGTTTTCCTTAAAATCCCAAGAAGTTACCTTTACAAAATGGCTTCTGCTTGTCCTTTCCACATTCCCTGTACCGGACCCACTAACAATAAACATGCATGAGCCTGGAATTCGGACGCTAACATTCCCAAAGCCAATTCCATTAGGGTAAACGCCAACCAAGCCAAGGTCGTGAAGCTTATTTCTCCATGCATTAATCTGCGCAATATCAGAATCTGGAAAGGGCGTTCCATTTTCCCATTGGCAGTCAAACTTGATGTACCCTTTCTCGTCCATTTGATTCACCTTCCAGGGAACAGCCTTGAAATGCTTTTTTCGTTTGCCTTGCAAATCCCCCTTTCCGTAATCAGGCCAGTAATAAGCCTTGCTGGCGTGACATCAAATCCGAAGTTTGAAACAGGGCTCTTTTCTGGCGTCAACAAAACCCTTCTAACCTTACCACCTGACAGCCCTTGCGCAAACTTAACTTCATCACCCCCCCGCTGCTCTATGGGGATATCGCCGCCTTTCCGCAGGC
>CAYUOQ010000042.1:0-7509 GCA_964446445.1 uncultured Methanosarcinales archaeon | reverse complement strand
CTCTGACTGCGCTATCTCATTCTGATGGTGAGGGAAGATGAGGTCAATACCGCCACAATGAATGTCAAAGGTAGGGCCAAGATTTTTTATGGACATTGCAGAGCATTCAATGTGCCAGCCAGGCCTTCCCTTGCCAACTGGAGTATCCCAGAAAACATCACCATCGGCCTTGTCATAGGCCTTCCACAAAGCGAAGTCCTGAGCATCATCCTTTGAATACTCATCCTTCTTGACCCTTCCTGAAGCTCCAGCCTTAAGCTTCTTAAGATCTATACTTGCAAGCCTGCCATAATCCTTGAACTTGGAGATTGCATAATAAAAAGAACCATCATCGCCCTTATAGGCAAGACCCTTCTTCACCAAACTGCTTGTGATTTCAACCATCTCCTTGATGTATTCTGTAGCCTTTGGAAACTTGTCAGCAGGAAGGATATTTAGAGATTTCAAGTCATCCATGAAGGCCTTCTCATAACGGCTGCAGAAATCCTTAAGGCTTACGCCTTCCTTCCGGCTGTCCCTTATCGTTTTGTCATCAACGTCAGTTATGTTCATGACATGCTTGACCTTGAAGCCCCTGTAAAGAAGATAGCGCTTCAGCAAGTCAACAAAAACGTAAGCCCTGTAGTTGCCGATGTGAGGATAATTGTAAACGGTTGGACCGCAACTATAGATGCCCACAACACCCGGCTTTATCGGCTTAAAAATTCCCATCTTTCGCGTTAATGTATTGAAAACTTTCAGCATATTTCAGTTCCTTCCATTACTATGTTTTAAATCTTTGTGACTTACTGGCAAGGATCGTTATTGCCCATATTGAACTTCTGAATAAATAAAACTTTAAAAAACACAGCAAAATACAGTATCTTAATGGCAGGATTTGTTTGTTTACAGGAAGCTCCTCCAGTAGGATTAGGATACAGAGTTTCACATTTTCGAGTTGATGATCCACCCAAAAGGCTTGAGCATGTTGTATTCGCAGCTTTTACGAAACTCACGAGAGAACCATTTATCCTACCTGAATCATTTATGGGCGGAGAAACAAAACTGCATAGGATTGGAAACATAGATCTGGCAGTTGTATATTCAAAACTCAGCTTATACCCAGATCCTAAACCTTCAAGATCTGCCGCCTCAGGCGCTTTGTATTGTGGCCACTTTCTTCCTGAAGACGGCAATTCAGTTGTTGAAGCGCCAGGCAGCAATTTAGACCAAGAAGGCTTTGGCATGCTTCTCCAATATCTTCCGCCTGGAGCTACCACAACAGCTCATATACATTCTGATCCCGAAGGTTACTATAGGCTTTCTGGTGAGGCAACTGTATATTCTTTAAAGGGTGATGCTGCGCCTGGAGAAGAGGCTGGAAGAGTACAGCTTAGCCATCACAACACTAGCGCTTTCATTGCCAAAGGAAATGAGTGGCACCCACTAAAAGGAGTTCGGGATAGCCTGGTCATTATTGTTGCTCATAAAAGCATTGTTTCTGACCAGGTTTACGGAACAAGGAACAACCATCATAGAAGCATGCCTTTTGCGGAATTTGCTACGCTACACGTTTCTTCCAATCAAGCTCATAAGTGTTAGACAGTTTTTGGAGCGAAAGCACCCAGACCAGCTTCGCTTTTGAGTCCTTTATCTTCTCAGCCCAAATATTGAGTTCTTCATCGCTGTAGTTTGAGCCATACATTGATCCCTTGCCGTGAAACCGAATGTATAGTAAATTCATTTAATAGCGGAACTTTTAATTATGAATTTACTATTAGCAGATTCACGCAAAAAGTTCCATTAATTCGTGAATCTGCTATAAATCGAGCCTGATGTGTAATCAAGTCACTCGGAAGTCTTTCAGGATAAACCCGTGATGATAAAACCAGCCACTGCAGCCAAAGTTGTATTTTTTCATACACTGCTTAAAGACTTATTAATATTAACTTCTTCCACTCAAGGTCTTGCGTGGAAATCAATGTATCTTGAACTGCTGCTTGATGTCATGTTTCGGCTTGCTGGATATCGCATTCGCAGCCATAGTGAGAGTTTCCATTCAAGTTTTAAGGCGGGATGCGGCATTATCATGAAGCGGAGATTTACTGCAATTCCAAGTCAAGTTACCGCGAGGATTATTCTTTATAACCGAAGGACGGATTTCTTACTTCACGAAGTTGGCTTCCGCCAACCAATAACCACGCAACGCCTCCACTCAATAAACTTTTAAATAACTAACCAAATATTACCCTCATGAAACAAGCATCAAGCATCACAGCATTATTGTTACTGATCTTATTGCCTTCTGCCACGGCTTCAAGCATTTCAAGCTACTCTGCAGACTACAACGTCCTTGGCAATAGTGCACTTGTACAGGTAACATTAAACCTGTCAGAAAAGGTTCCTGAATTTGAATTAAACCTGCCTGAAGATGCAGGGGATGTTCAAGTAAACAACTTACAGTTCAAGCTCATTGATTTCAGAAGCTTCAAAAGAGTCCAAATCCAGGACCAGCTCTTTGATGAAATCACACTGAGCTATTCAACAAGCTCAGTTCTGGAAAAAACAAAAGAAAGCTTCTTCGTGCTTGACCTTGAAGCCATCCAGGCTCAAAAAAAATCATTGGTAGTTCGGATTCCAGAGGGGGCAACTCTGAAGTATAGCATGGAATCCCAACAGGCATCCATAATCCCAAAAGCTGACAGCGTGAGCACAGATGGCAAGAGGATAATAATAAACTGGACGGACGCAGAACTTGCAAAGGGAAGCGCAGTCCTTGTCATCTATAAGGAGGCCAGCCAGTTCAAACCACCCTTTGTTATGGCTGCTTTAGGCTTTCTGCTAATTGGAACTCTAATAGTCCTCTACAGGAGAAAAATATCCAAGCCAGCTGTTCCAGCGCAAACAACAGCCACTTCATATATTACCAACGATTTGACAAGGAACCTGTTTGAGGATGAGAAGAAGCTTGTTGAAGTCCTTTTACAGTCCGGAGAGGAAGGCATGTGGCAGAAAGAGCGGGCTTTCAAAGGTGAAGCTCTCAAGGAAGCTGCGCAACCTTGAGCAAAAAGGCCTCATTGAAAAAATACCCTATGGGAACGCAAACAAAATAAGGCTCAAGAAGGCTTAGAAAAGCAAATTTTTGTCTGTTTCTTCTTGTTTCACCTTGTTTCACGGATTAATTAAATGCTTGCCAGCCTTTCCAAGTTCAAAATTAAAGCGCCTAGGGCGCAACCAAGGTGAGATGAAAAATGGAAAAAATGAAAATCAGAGCAATGGTGGCCATGCTGTCACTTTTAGTTTTGTTGACAATGGCAACGGCGGCCGCAAATGAAGGAACATCAGATAATACAGGTGCAAATGAAAGCGCGAAGGGAAAGCAGGGTGTAGTGCCTGGCTCTGTCCTTTACAAATTGCAGACAGCAATAGACCGCATTAACCTGGCATTGACCTTTGACAAGGCTGCTAAGGCAGAAAAAGGGCTCAGGATAGCCCAAAAAAGGCTCTTACAGGTAGAGGCAATGGCTGAGCGGGGCAAGCCTGACAAGGCTGAAAGGGCTGAAAAGGACTATGAGTGGGCACTGTCAGCAGCAGCAAAGGCAGCTGGGGAAATAGAAAGCAAAGACAATTCAACTATAAAGGCCCTTGAAAGGATAGCAAGGCTGCAAAACATCACAGAAAGCCACTATGAAAAAATGGTTGAAGTCAAAGAGGAAATACTGAGAAGGCAAAATACAACAATGACTCCAGAACAGATTGCACACCTTCAGGATGTTTTCAGCAAGATTGAGGAGAAAGCAAAGGAGATGCAGTTTAAGCTGGATACAAAACGCGAAAAGGTAATGCTAAAGCAAAAAGCCAGAGCAAACATGACTAATGAAAACATTGACGAATTAAATGAGGAAATAAACGAAAAAACCGGCCTTGCAAAAGGCAGGCAGGAAAGGGCTCAAAAGCAGATAGAACAGGCCAAGCAATCAATTGCAAAGGCAAAAGAAAAGGCAAATAAGCTGGAGGCAGAAGGCAGGAATATCAGCCAACTCAAAGAGTTGATTGAAGAGGCCGAAAGACAGGTTGGAAACCTGACAAACAAGTCCAACAACAAGACCGCCCAGTTCAGGGCTGAAGAAATATCAAACTTCGGGAGGGAAATAAGTGCCATTGCAACAACGCTCAGAGAAGCAAAGAAGGAAGGCAATTTCAGCGAAAGGCTTGACCAGATGAAAGAAAGAATACAGGAAAGACGCAATGAACGTCTTGAAAACGAATCGCAGAACGGTTCACAGCGTTCAAACAGAGCTGAAGCAGCGCAAGAAGCATTTGGGAATGTTAGAGGCAGAAGCGGAAAAATGGAAGATTAGCTTTCAAACCTTCCGGCAAAGGAAAAAAGCGTGGTCCTTCTGCAATGGGCTAAGGAAGCGAACGTCAATGACGTTCATCCTCTTCTCCAACTCCTTTTTTGCAGCCGCGAAAAGCGCCTGGGGCTGCTGCGTGACGTCCACGCTCCTGGCCTTTAACGCAAGAAGGCCATAGCCTCCGCTTTTCAAAAGAGTTGAGCAATTCTTCAAAAAGATGTCAACCTGGTTCCTCTGGGCAACATCCTGGTAGACAATGTCAACAGAGCCAACCAGGTTAAGATAGGTTTCAGGATGGTTCGCATCGGCAAGCAGGGGAAGGATATTTCTCCTTTTCTCAGCAACGAAAACAAGATCCCTGACCACCCTGGGAGCGAAATCAAGAGCAAACACCACGCCATCCGATGCGATGTCCGAAACAAAGGAAGGCGTGTAGCCGTGAGCTGCGCCAAGATAAAGAACCTTTGAATTCTTGACTATTGGAAGCTGCGGAATGCCCTTGACAATCGCTGCTGCAAGCTTGCTTCTCATAGGGCTCCAGCTCCTGAACTCCCTGCCGCCATCAACAATAAGCTCCTCATCAAAGAGCTTATGCTGTGGATTGCTGTTAAGTGTGTAAAGCCTTTTGTTATCCTCGAAAACACCCGGGAAAACCTGCTTCATTCCTTAACACCGTACCGCTTGGCAAGCTGGCTTAACTTTTGCAGCAGAGGCTTCCTCCAATCCCGCTGCAACTGGGACTTAATCAGCCCCACAACCGCCTTATCGCCTTTTTCAAGCTCAAGCTTTTCAAGTTCCTTACACACAAACAAAATTTTCAAATCTCCTTTTTCAGCCAAAACATAGCTTTTCTTTTCCTGACTGGTAATTTTCACTTTTCCAGCCTCTCCTCGACTTCCTTCAGAAGCCTGTCAGCAATGAACTCCCCCTTGAAGAAGTCAACTCTTACAGCGATGGATATCTTGTCAGCAAGCAGCTTTGCAACTCTTCCCTGCCTGTTCCTGGGTGCTGCCGAGACCAGCGGGTTGCCATGGATAACGCCAAACTTTGGAGGCCTTTCCTTCTTATCCTTCAAATGCTTGAACAATGCCTGTTCAGCGCCAAGAAGCTGAATTGTAGAAGAGGGAAGCATGGCAAGCCTTTGCAATGAACCGGCGTGAACTAAAAGCTCAGCTCCTGTTGAAGCGCCAGCCAGCGCAGCAAGATTAGGGCAGTGCTTCCTCATCAATATTTCGAGATAAGCGGAAAGTTCCTTCCTCTTGTCGTATAAGCCCTTAACAGTCGCTGCAAATGAAAGAATGCTGTCTACGTCCTTCTTCTCAAGCTCAGCACCCATTGTATTCTTAACCTTCAACTTCTTGATCAGGTCTGCTTTTGTGCTGCTTAGAATCTCGGCAATAAACTCCTCATGTTCAGGAACAAGCTTGGAAGCTTCAGGGCAGTAAAGCTCATACCACTCCCTAAGTCTCTTGACAATGAGACTCATGGCCTTCTCAAGCTCCGAGATAGATGAAGAAGTCTGGACTATGAGATTATCATCAGTTACAGAGGAAGCAACAGCCTTCTTTGAAAAATCAATAAACAAATCCCTGGATTCCGCAAGGCCGAAAAGGGCAGCAGGGGAAGCCAACTCAAGCTTTTTCGAATCCTGCGAGAAAGCAACATCCGGAAGCTTCTCATTCTTCAAGCCGAGAAAAACTATTGCCCTCCCGGAAAGCTTCTTGACGATTTCCCTTTCTTCAGGCAACCACTCATTCCTGAAAAGAAGCTCAATTGAATTTTCAGGACTGGCAGTTCTCAATTTCTCAATAAGCCTAAAGTTCCCATCAAGCGCGAAAACGTAAAAGGGTGTAGAATAAACAAAGGCAGCACTGCCAGACGCACTGACAGTATCCTTCACATCTTCACGGGAGTATTTCATATGCAGCACGGGCGGCGGCAAAGGTTAATAAAGATTTGCAAAAAACCAACTAACATGGTTTCAAGGTATAACAGGCAAGAACTGCTTCCTTTCATAGGCGCAAAAGGCCAGGAAGGGCTACTGGAAAGCTCAGCAGTCATTGTTGGCATTGGGGCATTGGGAACAGTTGCTGCAGAACTGCTGGCAAGGGCGGGCATAGGCAGGCTGACGCTCATAGACAGGGATATCATTGAGGCAACAGACCTCCAAAGGCAATCTCTTTATTCTGAAAGCGATACTGGGAAGCCAAAGGCCAATGTTGCAGCAAGACGCCTCGGGAAAATAAACTCCGAGATAGAAATAGCGCCAGTTGCAGTGGACATTGACTGGAAAAACATTGGAAAGGTCATTGGCAGGCCAGACATCATACTTGACTGCACAGATAATCTTGAAACAAGACTCCTAATCAACGAATACTGCCTAAAGAAAAATATTGAATGGGTGCATGCTGCTGCGATAAGGGAATCTTCGCAGATGATGGCCTTTACAAACAGAAAAGGCTGGCCGTGCTTTGCATGTGTATTTGGAAAATCAAAAGCAAATGAAACATGCGACACTGCAGGGGTACTTGGGCCTGCAACAGCAGTCATAGCATCGTTGCAGACAGCGACAGCAATCAAGATGCTGGTAGGCGCAAAGGTCAAGCCAGAGCTAATGAGGCTAAATGTTTGGCAAAACACATTCCTGAAAATAAATGTAGAAAAGAATCCGAAATGCCAGGCCTGCTCAGGCAAATACGAGTACCTTACCGGGGAAAAAGCATCAAAAATAATTTCCTTGTGCGGGAAAAACACCTACCAAATAAAAGGCAAAGCTGTTGACCTTGACAAGCTGAAACAAAGGCTTAAAGTAGAAAAAATAACAGACCTTGGGGTATGCATAACCTTCAGGAACCTGACTGTTTTCAAAGATGGAAGAGCTTTAATAAAGGCGGACTCTGCAAATAAGGCAAAAGCGGATTATGCGCGGTATGTTGGGAATTAGCTTTATTTTCTATGCTTGTTTGTTTTTTTCTTGCCATCCATTTCAAGGGGCCTTAGAACATTGCCAAGTATGCGATCTAAGCCAGAATGCGTGCGGGTTTTAACCTTCGGCTCAACCAGCTGAACAATCGCAAAAAAGCCGGAAAGGCAAAGGAAAAGGGAAACTGCCGGTGCAAAAGTATACAAATCAAGGCCCATGCACGTATAAATTAAAAAAAATGAAAGATAAGCA
>CAYUOQ010000041.1:0-7613 GCA_964446445.1 uncultured Methanosarcinales archaeon | reverse complement strand
TCTCTTTTAGCCAGATTGAGCTCCGACATCCTGGCTTAAGCAGGGTGAGAGTCCTGTCCCGGCGTTAGCTGTCGTTGGACTGGGGCTCCGAGCCGTAAGGCGTGGTTGTCACGCTCCCTGTGCACATTGAAGGCTGAACTCCTGAAATCAGGAATAGAATAATGGGTCCAAGAATTCATTAAGTGTTCTGCTCATTTGAAACGGCAGGATACGATACCCTATTGTTATTTGCGCTCTTTGATACTGCAAGGTTAAGACTTCAGAGGCTGAGTTAAGTGGCACCCTGCGGTCTATTGAAGCTTTCCAGTTAGATATTTGTGCCATTCTTGTTACCAGCGCATCAACGCATTCAGGTTCAGTTCTGGCGACTCTTGCCTCGGGCTTTGATGCTTGATGTATTTGCCTGACCAAGCCAGCTGAATAAATGCTGACTTGCAGTAGTTGCCCAAAGCCTCCAGCTGGCTTCCTTTCCAGCCTCAGAGCTAGGTTATCTTCGTATGCAGTTTGAGTCTCTCCTGTTTGCACAATTTTCGCCATGGCCTGACCAACAAGCTCCTGTACAAGTTCTCGTTCCGGTATGTCAACTAAGTAAGATAGCTCAGGCGGGCTGCCCAGAAGGTCGAATAACACCCGTGCCTTAAATGGGTCAATCCTATTTTTCCCGCTCAAGACCATAGACATCTGTGCCTCATGATATCCTAATCTTGAGGCAGCCTGTCTTTGCGTGATTCCTCTCTGCTTAAATGAAGCTCTAAGTGCAGCTCTTTGTTCTGGGTTCAGCTTAATGTAAAGAGTCCACGGCATAAACCATGGTATTTAATCTGGCTTATAAAGGCTTACACCTTTGCCTTTTGTCTTCCCAATTTGCACGTTTTTGAGAGGGGGCAGCTGTGGCACTTCGGCTTGCTTTTTACGCAGAAGCCTTTGCCAAGCTGGACCAGAAGGGCATGGTATTGTTTGAATGTGGAGGCATTTAGAAAGTGATTTGGCAAATTGTTTACAATGAGATTTTGCAACTCATCGTACGAAACGCTATCGCTGCACAGCCCCATCCTTGAAAAAATTCTTTTTGTGTAAGTATCCACTACAAAGGAAGCTTTTTCCGCAGCGTACAACATAATCGAGTCTGCTGTTTCCGGGCCGATTCCCTTAATGCCGAGAAGCTCGCTTCTGAGCTGTTTGGTTTCATTTGTTAAAAGGAGCTTGATGTTTCCGTTGTAATTTGAAACTATATGCTTTGCGAAAAGCTGAAGCCTTTCAGCTTTCTGGTTGTAGTATCCTGATGGCTTGATTAGCCTTGCAACTTTCTCTCTTTTTTCTGTTGCTATCCTTCTGAAGTCAATCATACCCTCTGATGCCATGCTTGTCATTGCCTTCTCGACATTTTTCCAGGAGGTATTCTGGGTCAGTATTGCGCCAAGGATTACTTCAGTTTCCTTATTGCCTGTTATCGTTGGCCACCAGTTCTGGTGCCCGAACGCTTTAAGGAGCGCGTCATAAACCTGTTTTATGTTAGTCATTTTTATCCATTTTCAGACTTCCAGTCTCCAAAGGCAACCCTTTTAAACTTTCTCTCAATCCTTCCAATGGATGGTTGGGGACGAGTCGATAGTCAGGAAGGAAATTCCGAATACGGCCGATGAAATACTTAACATGCTCAACCCCGTAGTGAAGGAGTGGTTTTTTTCCAGGTTTCAGCAGTTCAGCCTTCCGCAGCTTTTCGGTGTTATGGAAATCCACAGCCGCAACAATATTCTCGTTTCTGCCCCAACAGGTGCAACGAAGACCCTGACGTCTTTCCTTTCCATCCTTAACGAGCTTGTTGACAATAGCCAAAAGGGAATTCTGGAGGACAAGGTGTATTGCGTTTACATTTCCCCACTGAAAGCCCTGAATAATGACATTGGCAAGAACCTTAAGGAGCCTTTGGAGGAAATGGAGAAAATAGCTGGCAGGAAGCTTGGAATCAGGGTAGGGGTGAGGACAGGTGACACTACTGCTTCCGAGAAGTCTAAAATGCTTCAGAAGCCGCCCCACATCCTGATTACGACTCCTGAGTCTCTTGCCATTGTATTGTCGTCATCCAAGTTCATAGGCCACCTGCAGAAGGTTGAGTGGTGCATTGTTGATGAGGTTCACGCCTTGGCTGAGAACAAGCGGGGAGTGCACCTTTCCTTGAGCCTTGAAAGGCTTCAGAGGCTTTCTTTTGGGATGGCAAGGATTGGCCTTTCAGCGACGATAGCTCCATTGGATGAGATTGCCAAGTTTCTTGTTGGCATTGCCGATGTTGGCTCTTGCAAGCCAAGGCCCTGCCTGATTTGTGACGTCCAGTTCATAAAGAAAATGGACCTTAAAGTAATAAGCCCTGTGCCTGACCTGATTGATTCAACAAGGGCTCAGATGCAGAATTCGCTATACGCTATGATTGATGGCATGATTCAGTCTCATAAGACAACTTTGGTTTTCACAAATACCCGTTCTGCAACAGAAAGGGTGATTAATCACCTTAAGGAAAAGTTTCCAAAACAGTATGCTGCGGAAGAGCAAACCATTGGCGCCCATCACGGCTCATTGAGCAAGGAACACAGGTATAGGATTGAAAGTGCCTTGCGCTCGGGCAAGCTTAAGTGCGTTGTCAGCTCGACAAGCCTTGAACTTGGCATTGACATCGGCTACATTGATCTTGTCATCCTGCTTGGCAGCCCGAAGTCTGTTGCAAGGGCTGTCCAAAGGATTGGCCGAAGCGGCCATAAGCTTCATGAGACTTCAATTGGAAGGATTCTTGTCCTTGACAGGGATGATTTGGTGGAGTGCGCTGTCCTTCTTAAGTCTGCAATTGAGAAGGAGATTGACAGGATTCACATTCCTTCCAATTGCCTTGATGTTCTTGCCCAGCAGGTTTTTGGGATTGCAATCGCAGGCCAGATTGGTATTAACGAACTTTTCGATCTTGTAAGAAGCAGCTACTGTTACAGCGGCCTTGGCTTCAAGGATTTCAAGGGTGTCATTGATTATCTGAGTGGGAAATTCATCTCCCTTGAGGATAGGCACATTTATGCAAAGATTTGGCATGATGAATCAACTGGCATGATAGGCAGGAGGGGAAAGATTAGCAGGGTCATATACTTGACAAACATTGGAACTATCCCTGATGAGACCTTTGTTACAGTGAAGATTGCAGGCACTGAACAAGTTGTTGGCAAGGTTGATGAAGCTTTCCTTGAGCGGCTTAAGAAGGAGGATGTTTTCGTCCTTGGGGGGGACAAGTACCAGTTTGCCTATGCCAAGGGCATGGTCGCTTATGTTCGCGCAAATGTCGACAGGCCCCCAACAATTCCTTCCTGGTTTTCAGAGATGTTGCCTTTGAGCTTTGACCTTGCTATGAGCATTGGAAGGTTCAGGAGGCTTATGGAAGAAAAGTTCAACCATAACAGGAGCAAGGCTGAAATATTGGAGTTCATTAACAGTTACCTCTACCTTGATGCCAATGCTGCAGAGTCAATTTACAGTTATTTCAGGGAGCAGTTCCTTTTTTCAGAGATTTCGCATGATAAAAAATTGCTTGTTGAGTCTTACTCTGATGGCGGGAGGCATTATGCAGTGTTTCATGCGCTTTTTGGGAGGAGGGTCAATGATTGCCTTTCCAGGGCTGTTGCCTTTGCCATTTCAAGGACCCAGCACCATACAGTAGAGGTTGGCATTACCGATAACGGCTTTTACCTTGGCTGTGAAAAGCCTTTTAACGCTGTTGCAGCTTTCAGGCTGCTTAAGTCTGATAAGCTTCCAGAGGTCCTTTTTGCAGCCATTGACCAGTCTGAAGTATTAAGGAGAAGGTTCAGGCATTGTGCAGCCCGCTCATTAATGATTTTGCGTGAATACCTTGGGCACAGGAAGCATGTGGGCAGGCAGCAGGTTTCTTCTCAAATTTTAATCAATGCTGTAAGGAGGATTAGTCAGGATTTTCCAATTTTAAAGGAGGCCAGGAGGGAAGTCCTTGAGGACTTGATGGACATGGTAAATGCCTCCCTTGTCATTAACTGGGTTGAGGAAGGAAGGGTCAAGGTTAAGCAGGCAAACACTTCTATGCCTTCGCCTTTTGCTTTCAACATTGTAATGGAAGCCCATACGGATGTAATGCGCATGGAGGATAAGATGGACTTCCTAAAAAGGATGCATGCCAAAGTCTTGAACAGGATTGGGGAAAGGGCGAAAGTCTGACAGTAAAGCATAAATTATTTAAATGCTCGGCCCAGTTGATGGGCTTGCTGATGAAACGCCACTCTAAGGCAAAAGCTAAGGTACATCGTGTTGCTTCCCGGAAGCCCGCAAGGAAACTTCATAAGGCTGCCAGGAAGGCAAAGGTGACGTTGCGCGTTTCTAGAAAGGTCAAAAGACCTGCAAAATCAACTCAAGTTTCTTCTGCAGGAAAGGCTGTTGATGACGTTCCTACACTTGAGCAGGTTACTATTACATGTGCAAACTGTGCCCGGCCTTTCAAGGTTTTCAAGCTTAAGGGACTGAGCCTGGAGGGGACAATTTGCCAGCGCTGTTCCTTGGGAGAAGTTGAGCTGCCTGAGAGCTTTGGGTAGTTCACTAAGATTTTTCTTGTTCTGTAGTGGCGCTTTCAATGGCTTACTGTTGAAGGCCACCGTTCCGAAGAAGGGCCCATGACTGCAATAAGACACATATTTCTGGTGCAGTACTCGCAAAGTGGCTTGGGCAAGCTTGTCGCTGCAGATTTGAATCATCTGATAATTAGAACAGCTCAATTCAATCAAGATACAATTCAGCAACCAATTTAAACTTCTCTTCTCCTTCATTTTCATATGAACCTTATAGAAATCCTCCCAGGCATACAAATAGCAGACCTCGCGCTCTATCTAAAGAAGGAGAACATCCTAATCATCGGCGATGTTCATCTCGGCTATGAGGATGCGCAGAGAAGGCAGGGTGTCTTCATGCCTCGTTTCCAGTTTAAGGATACAATTGACCGATTGGAGAAAATCTTTCTTCAGCTGCCCTCAAGGCTGGAAGCAGTAGTAATTAATGGCGACTTGAAGCACGATTTTGGCGTGATTTCAGACCAGGAGTGGCGGGACATCCTTAAGCTTCTGGACTTTTTTCTGGAGCGTGCGCATCAGGTTATCATAGTAAAGGGTAATCACGACGTAAAGCTTTTTCCGATTGCGAGGAAGAGGGGTGTTGTGGTTGTTGAGAATGTCGCAATAAATGACAAATTTGCCTGCCACGGCCATGAGATTCCAGGCAGCGAGGAGTTCAGGAAGTCGAAAATCGTGATTATTGGCGATGAGCACCCTGCTGTTTCATTGAGGGAGGGGGCTAGGAGCGAGCTTTTCAAGTGCTTTCTCTTAGGCAAATGGGAAAAAAAGAAGATGATAGCCATGCCTTCTTTTAACCAGGTTACCGTTGGTTCTGACATTCTTAAGGAGCAGTTCATGAGCCCATTTATGAGGCAGGATCTTGTCAAGTTTGAAGTTTTCATTGTTGGCGACAAGGTTTACCCTTTTGGCAGGGTTGGGAATCTTAAGAAGTGATTAGCAAAGCTTTAAAACAAGAAAACCATGCATTGGGGCTAATGCTGAAAACCCGCCCGCTTGTTTCCCTCGTTAGGGGGATGGTTGATTACGATTCTGTCTTTAAAAGCCTTGAGCTCATTGAGCCTGAAATTTCCGGGAAGCTTTCCAGAAGCACGAGGATTGTCATCAAGCCGGACTTGTTTCCAGGCGCTCGCGCTTCTGTTGACGCAATGAGGGCGCTTCTTGATTTCATATCCGAATTTTCGGAAAAGAAGCTCACGCTTGCGGAAGGCCTTTTCGATGGAAGCTCGATAAGTCCTGCATTCCACGATGCCGGCTTTCACGAGCTTGCCGACGATTATGGAATCAGGTTTGTTGACCTTAACAAGGATGACTTTGTCCCTGTCAGGCTGGGAAGCGACCCGTTGACGGTTGCAAGGGGAAGCAACCTTTCTGTCAGGGTCGCCAGTACAATGCTCAATTCTGATTTCAGGATTTCCTTGGCAATGCCGAGGGTGGTTAAGGGCATTTTTTATGGCGGCCTTTTCAACATTGCGCTTGGCGGCCTCATTAGCAATGGCAAGGGAGTCGGAAAGAATGACAAGGCCAGGCTTGTATCAAGCACTAATTGGGAAAAGGAAATGGCAGAGGTTCTTGAGGTAGTCAGGCCTTCCCTTTCAGTTTTGGAATCACCCCGGTCTTTCTCCGTGGCTTCCTCAGATGCTGTTGCAGCTGACTCCGTGGCTTTTTCAGAATTTAAAAAGAAAAAAATTGGGAAGCCTCACTACCTTTATGTTTGCAGTAGGGCTGGTCTTGGCTCACTGTCAGGTATAAAGGTTATTGAAAAGGATATTTGAATCACATTATCTTTCTCAGTATGTCCGCCTTTGTTATTACGCCTTTCGGCTTCCCGTTTTCCGTTACAATGACAAGGGGGGCATGCCGTAGTAGTTCAGTTACTGCTGTCAATGGCGTGTTTTTTGAGATGGATGGAGGGGGCTCTTCCATGACTTCCCATGCCCTTGTATTCGAAAGGGATTTTCCCTGGGTAAGGTTTTCAATTATGCCTGTTTCAGAGATTAATCCAACAACTGTTGAATCTGCGATTACAGGTAACTGGGAAATGCCATGCTCCTTCATTTTTTTCGCTGCATCAATTACAGAGTCATGTTTCCGGACTGAGACTATCCTGTCTGTTATCAGCTCTCCTGCCTTGGGCTCGCTTTCCTTTTGAATGTTGTGCAGGACTTCAAATATTTTCTTGGCGTGGCTGAATGTTGGGTCTATGCTTCCCGCCTCTATCTTCGCTATTAGTGATTGTGAAACCCCTGCCAGCTTTGCAAGTTGGGTTTGGGTAAGGTTATGCATTTTCCTTAGCCGTTTTACCTCCATCAGCTCCTCATTCAGGTAGCCTTTGTCTCTTTGCATGCTCTTTTCATGGAAAGACTGGCTTATATTCTTTTCCCTTTAGAATATTTTTTAATTAATATATTCTTGCCAGAATAAGACTAGAATCTATCGTCATCTTCTGATGAGGAGCTTTCTATTAGGTCCTGGGCCTTTCCAGTGTATTGCAGGCTGACTGTTTGCCTTGAACAGTAGGGGCATGTTGTGATTTCCATTCCCTTTTTCCTTGAGAATTTGAAGTGGCAGCTCCTGCAAAAGTACCCAACCATGCCTTCGTCGCTTGGCTTGCTGGCTGTGGTGTTTTTGCCAATCTTTTCCTGAAGCCTTAAGGAGGATTGGGTTGTCCCTGGCTTTATTGCACCCCTTTCCTTGTTAATGCAGGATTGGCATATCAGCCTTGTGCCCGTAAGGTTGTACCTCATTGAACTTATTTGCGTCCTTGTGCCGCAGTTCCCGCAGGTTAGCATTCCGCTCAGTGACATGGGTGTTTTTGTCTGCATTCTGTTTTTAAAGTTTGTTAGTTCTTCGGGTAAATTGTTGTTGGCATCAGGTGACAAAAATCTGCACATTTTATACGGCATCAGGTCGCCCTATGAGGGAGGCCGTTTGCAAGGACTGAAGTTTTGCGTTTTTCGTCTGTGAGCACTCCTTGATTTTTGATGTGTGTTC
>CAYUOQ010000040.1:281-7648 GCA_964446445.1 uncultured Methanosarcinales archaeon | reverse complement strand
TCAACAGAAGAACAGCTCTAGCCCGTCAAACACGGGCTAGTTGACTTTGCCCTAATTTTTATGCTGTAAAGTAAAACGTTTGGTGGATAAGTGTTTCTGGATTATTCCTCTATTTCCTGTCTTGCGAGTACCCCACTTAATGTAATGGCTTGCTTTGCAGTAGACGCATTTTATTTGTGTTCCATAGCGTATTGGGTACCCAAAGAGATAAACCGCAATCTGTATATTTGGGTACCAAAAAGCTTTTAAAGGCGTGGGTACCCAAACGATGCTTATGCGGCTCCAGAAACACAGTAACAAGGTAAATAAAAGAGAATACTTTAAATTCGTTATCGTCGTTAAAGGTGAACTGATTAAGAAGCTCGGATGGAAAGAAGGTGACGAACTGGAAGCTGAAACCAAGAGCAACAAGCTAATTATTATGAGGGAAAACAAATCAAGAGTAGAATTAGCTGGCAAAGAATGAGAAAGATGAATAAAATGAATTCAACTCTGCAATCTTGGCTAGTTACCGAAAACCAGCAGATAGAAAATCCCACATTCATTAAGTGGGCTGGCGGAAAAACGCAGCTACTGAGACAATTCTCTGAACTTTATCCGCAAAAGTTTAACCGCTATTTTGAGATATTTTTAGGTAGCGGGGCAGTATTTTTTAATCTTAAACAAAAGTTTAATCCAACACAAAGCTTTCTTTTTGACATAAATGAAGATTTGATTAACACTTTCAAATCTGTAAGGGACGAAGTAGATGAACTTATCCCGCTCTTGCGAGAACACAGAGATAAAGACAACAACCGTGAATACTTTAATAAACAAAGGGAACAATTTAACACTATGAAAAGTGGACTGGAGAAAGCAGCTATTTTCATTTACTTAAACAAAACGTGCTTTAATGGACTTTACAGAGTAAATTCGGATGGTAAATTTAATGTTCCTTTCGGTAAATATAAGAAACCTGCCATACTTCAAGAAGTTAAATTAAAGATGGCTTCAAAACTATTACGAGGTTCCGAGCTATCGGTAGCTGATTTTAACGAATCAATGAAACATGCAAAAGAGAATGATTTTGTATATATGGATCCACCTTATTTTCTATTAACTAAAACTGCCAGCTTTACCGCATATCAGAAGGGCGGATTTTTTGAGAAAGAACAAAAGCAATTATCTCAAAGCTTCAAAGAACTTGATAAAAAAGGATGCCTTCTAATGCAGAGCAATAGTGATACGCCCTTTATAAGAGAACTATACTCAGATTTCAATATTCTAACAGTTAAAGCGAGGAGAGCTATTAATTGCATTGGTGCTAAAAGAGGAGTAATAAATGAAATAGTTATTAGAAATTATTGATGATTTCTAAAAATTGTTCGTGGTGGATGACGAGTAGAACTCCATAATAGTTTGTCAATTTCTTCTGCGTTTAACTGAACCATTCGGATATATCCCATAAGGTAAGTTCTGGGTGGCCGTACATTCCCGAAATGGTAGTTTATGTCTTGTTCAAGCATAAAGAGCTGTGCAAGGCATAAATCCGTAAAAGCAGTTTCAATTTCTCTTTCAAAGTGCAAAGTTTGGAGCTTCTTTTCAAATTTCAAAGGATCTTCTCCATCATAAACTGCTTCAATAGCGTCAAAAAGAATTTGGGCTTTTTCCTTGTTTTCTTGATTCTTCAAGTTCAAGTCCATCAGAATTCGCAGATGGTTAGGTAAAAACTCCTTTTGATTGCCTTTAGATAGTCCTATCTGGAAGTTTTTCTGTGCATCATACCTTTTGCTCTGTTTTAGCAACAATATGTGCCTTGCAGCATGATTCAAGAAATGTGTATTACGGAGCTTAAATCGGCCAACCTATGCAAGGCCTACCCTGGCGGCGGCAGTAAACCTCTCCTTCCCAAGTTCCACCCCCATTAGTTTTAAGCTTGGATCAATGCGCCTGTAAACTTCAAAAGAAATTTTTGTAATATGTTCACAGTATGTCAGCACATGAACAGCGCCAAGATTAACATTCACAAAGCTAAGGCCATCATTAGCTGAAAAAGATGTTGGGTTCATTGATGCCAAGGCTTCAATGCCGACATTCGTCGTTAGCCTGCCGTGCATCCTTCCAACAGATAAAGCGTAAGGCTGCCCTCTGCTTGAATCAGCGGTTTTAAGATTTGCCTCGATGACATGCCTTTTCTCACTTGTAGAAAGCATAACATTATGGAGGATAGAATGTGCCCCAGGATTTCCCGGCCATACCAAAGCTGTAACTTCATAAAAAGCTAATGGGCCTATGGATGAGTCTTTAAAATCAAGAGCATAAGCATTTCCATCTTCTTGTTGCCATCTGATTTGGAAAGACCTCATCCTCTCTTGAACCAAGCCAAGAAGAAGTTCATAATCAGGACGGGGAACAGCAAGGGTAAATGAAAGGCGGCTTACATTAGGCGCAGGCAAAACCAGAGAATTTTGGCCTGAAGTGAGTTCAACATACGCAAACCTGGGAAATGTGTTATGAGCGGCTGCAGCCAATTCTTCAAGTGAACTTCCGCCAATAACTATTTGCTCTGCAGTAGAAGTCATAAAATGGTATCTTTAACCCATCTTTTATATATTTTTTGCAACGGAGATACGAGTGCGGCCAAAGCATAACAGCCACATATAAACATTTAAACGAAAGTGACTTTCTTCAAGTTATGCCAAATTTAGAAGATGTCTTGAACTTTGAAAAACCGATGCGAGCGGCAGACCTCAATGAAAGAAACAGGCAGATTGCCCTTTATGTTGCGTTAGGCAAAACAAATGAACAAATCGCCGGCATGCTTGAACTTTCAGGACGTTTTGTTGGCAGTGGCTTTCGAAGCGTCATGAACAAGTGGGATGTACGCAACCGGACTCAGGTCGCGCTAATCGCCTGGCGCAAATATGCATCTGAACAAGTGCCAGGACGAACGGAAACCCTTGAACAAGCATGCATTGCTGAAATCTACATGCGGCCAAATGCACGCCTGACTGGTGTTGAAAAAGAGATTATCAACGGCCTGACTGTCGGCTTATCCAATGAAGAAATTGCCACTCTGAGGTCTGTGAGCAAATCAACAACGGTAAATGAGGTGCGGCGGCTTATGGCAAAACTCGGCCTTGAAAACAGGACACAGGTTGCAATTTATGGCGCAATCCAAACCAGGCTTGCCGGGCAACAAGCCAATATACCTGATTTGTTCAGCAAATTACTTGAAGACTTGGCAAATGGAACTGATGCCGGTCCTGACTTAGCTGACAGGGAGAAGGACGTTGCATTGCGCCTGGCGCTGGGCTATTCAAATGCGCGCATTGCCTCAGAGCTCTCTCTGAGAGAAAACACAGTAAAAACATACATCAGGGGCATTGCAGGCAAGCTGGGAGTGCGTTCAAGGTTCAAGATAGGCCTGTTTGCATTCCTGCGATACCACAATAAGGGCGCCTTTGAATATACCTTAGGCCCGAAACCTGATTTAACAGGTGAAACGGAAATAGAAACACTCAGACTGCTAACCTATGGGCATTCCAACGAGGAAATTGCGCAAATTCGCGGAAGAAGAACAAACACGGTAAAGTTAGATGTTTCAAGCCTAAATAGAACGCTTAACTGCAGTAATCGGATGCACAATGCAGTACTTGGAATCCTGCACGGATATGGCCTTCAGATAAAACTGGAACAGGAAGAGCCAGGGATTGAGACAAGCTACAGGCTTAAATAAGGTATAGCAGATTAACGGATTAATGGAACTTTTTGCGTGAATCTGCTAATAGTAAATTCATAATTAAAAGTTCCGCTATTAAACAAATTTACTTTAAATCCGCTTCAAAATTTCATCACATTGTGCAATTATCTTGTCAATTTCAGTTATGTGGAAGCTTGCATCTATTTCTGAAAGAAGCCCCTCATTCCGGTAGTAGTCAATCAGAGGCTTGTTCTGCTCCTCATAAACCTTGAGTCGTTCTGTTATAATTCCTGGCTTCTCGTCAGAGCGTTGATACAGCTCTCCCCCGCACTTGTCACAAACACTGTCCTTCTTCTGGGGGGAATACTTGACATGGTAGGTTGCGTTGCACTTCCTGCACGTCCTCCTTCCTGAAATCCTTTCAACAATTGTCTTGAAAGGGGCCTTAAAGTCAAGAACTGCATCTATTGCGGCAAACTGCTGCAGTGCCTTTGCCTGAGTTGAAGTCCTTGGGTATCCATCAAGAATGAAGCCAGGCTTACAGTCAGGCTGTGCAATCCTTTCCCTAACCATGTCAGTTACAAGCTCATCAGGAACGAGCTGGCCTGCATCCATGAACGCCTGGGCCTTTCTTCCAAGGGATGTTCCTTCTGAAACCGCTTCCCGTAGCATGTTGCCTGTTGAAATGTGTGGAATTGCATACTTCCTTGAAAGGATCGTGGCGCACGTTCCCTTGCCAACACCGGGCGGACCCAACAAAACAACATTCATGTCAATCACAGAAGGTGAACGTCGTGAACAGTCTTATATGAGTGAATTTCCTTTGCATCGAACCAAAGCTTGATTTCAGCGGCCGCATCCTCCTTGCTTGAAGATGCATGAATGAGGTTTTTCACAGCTGCTTTCCTTGAATCCGCGTAGGCGTAACTGACGTGGCTGAAATCACCCCTGATTGTGCCAGGCGCTGCTGACTTTGGCTCAGTCGAACCAACCATCTTCCTGACATTCTCAATCCCATTAACACCCTCAATGACCATAGCAAGAACAGGGCCAGTTGTGAGAAACTCGGCAATCATCTGCCTGACATTCTCACCTGCCCTCTTTGCCAAATCCTCAGTGTAATGCTTCAAGGCAAACTTCTTGTCAACCCAAACCATCTTCATCCCAACAACCTTCAGGCCAGCGTCCTCAAATCTTGAAAGAATTCTGCCCATAATGGCACGCTGAACAGCATCAGGCTTAAACACAACCAAGGTGCGCTCTATCATGATTGGAAGTATGCTGGTAACCAATATTTAAGGTTTTTGCTGGGAAAAATATCCAGCTACTCAGACTATCTTCAATTGCTTAAGATCGTCATGGAGCTCGCCAAATGATGTAAATAATATTCCTGTCATGCCAAGCTTGGCTGCTCCATCAATATTGGATTGCCTATCATCAATAAAGACGCACTCAGCAGTCCTTACCCCCAGCCTTGATGCAGCCTCATTGTAAATCCTTGGATTGGGCTTAACCACCCCAAGTTCTGAAGAAATCAAAATGGAATCAAAATATTCTTCCAAGGAATTTGCACTAATCAGGTATCGCATCCATTCCTTGCAATAATTTGTAAGGAGCCCAACCTTGTATTCTGTGCGCAAAGATGCCACAAGCTTCAGGACTTCGCCATCCAGCTTGACCCCTGAAAGAATCTCTTCCTTCACCTGGGCAGCAGGCTTGTTTGAACGCATGGAAAGGGCTTGTAAGAATTCACCTTCACTAATTGATGCATCATCAACCTGATGGGAAATCTTTGTAAAATAAGCCTTGAGGCCACGAGTCAGCCTAAAGTTGGCAGCAAGCCAATCCCAATACGATTCAGACCCAACTACACCTGCAAAGTCAAAGATTATTGCTTTTGCCGACATTGAAAAACCTTTAAGCGCCGCCCTTTAATTTCTTTGCGGCTGCGCCGGAAAGGCCAATCTTGTGCTTCACAGTTTCCCTTCCCTCTGCTTCCTGCTGCAGCGCCTGTTTTTGGGCTTCCGCTGAGAGCTTGCCTTTTGACTTCATGAACTCCTGGGTCCACCTAACATGCTTGGGCTTCCTTCCTAGCGCCACGTTCTTTTCGCACTTCGTTGAACAGTAATTCAACACCTTTCCAGTCCTCTCAACGAAGATAATGCCTGTTCCCTTTTCAATATCAGTCCCGCAAAAGCTGCACCTAACCATTTTACTTCCTTCCCTGGTTCAGAGGACGAGCCTCAATCTCTGTCTCCCTAAGCATCAAAACATCACCAATCTGAACGGGCCCCTTTACATTCCTTCTCAAGACCTTATTGGTATCACGCCCCTCTAGGACCTTGCACCTGATCTGGATAGCCTCGCCCCTTGTGCCGGTCCTGCCTACAATTTCTTCAACCCTGGCTGGAACAGCCAGTGTGAAGAAAACAGAGCCCTTAACCTCCTCCTTTGCCTGTTGCTGTTGTGCTGGCTTGGCGGATGCCTCCTTCTTGCCAGTTGGAGCCAAAGCAGGAGCAGCTGCTTGCTTTTCTTCCTTACCCTGTTGCGCCTTTTTTTCAACCATAACAATCACTTGCTTTTAATTTCATCAGAGATTTCCTTAACAATTGCACGAGCCTCGCCTTCCTGAATGATTGCAATGCTCACTGCCGGAACGCTCAACCCTGCTGCGGCGCCAAGCTCCTCCTTGCTAGGAACTTCAACCACTGGCACCCCCTTCTCCTTCCCAAGAATAGGAAGGTGCATTGTAACCTCAGGCGGGCTTACATCCTTTGCAATAACAACGAGCTTTGCAGTGCCCCTCTCAATAGCCTTGGTCACTTCATTAGTGCCCTTCTTAAGCTTGCCAGTTGTCCTTGCGACCTCAATAGCCTCAAGAGCCCTGTTGCCCAAACCATCACCAGCCATAAACATCACCCTCAAACAGTTGAATCAATTGGTAGCATAAGGAAAAGCTACCTCATTCGGGCATTGGATGCCGTCATAAATCATAGGTTAAAGACAGAAATAAGCAGGTCATATATAAAGATAGCGTTGAAGCTCATTTCTCCTGTAACGATATAAGGTCCTTCAGGGTAAGCTTCTTCCCGCTCTTCAACTTTTCAGTGAGCAGTGCTTCCTTCTGCTCAATCTCAACCTTCCTCTTTTCAGTGCGCGCCGTGCTCAGGCGCCCCTTGAAATCAGTGATTTCCTCTAAAGTGCTCTTAAGGCTTGAAGCAACTTCAGAATATTCGCCCCTTACCCGTTCAAGCTGGGAAACAATTTCCTTTTTCTGCTTCCTGAGCTCTCTCACCTTATTAACTGCCGCAATCATTTCCTCATGGAACTTCTGGCTTTCCTCCGCGTGCTTTTGGAGTTCTGTATGGAATTTGTAGGACTGCTTTCTTAGCTGAGAAAAATTCGAAAAAAGTTCTCGGTGCGACTCCATTGCTTCTGAAAAGGCCTTAACCGCCTCAAGCTGCTTTCTCTTTTCATGTATTACTTTCATCAACTCCTTTTCCTTGCTAAAAGGCATTGGCTGTGTTATTATCTGCATTTCAATGGCTTCCATTTCTGAATAAAGCTGCCCTGCAGACTTTGCCCCCCTGGATTTTGATAAGGTGCCAACTGCAGCCTCCTTTGCGTCCAAGGCCTTTTTCATTTCAGGGCTGATTAATTTCACTGCCTCAGTGGCCTCCTGCCG
>CAYUOQ010000040.1:0-271 GCA_964446445.1 uncultured Methanosarcinales archaeon | reverse complement strand
TTTGACTTTAACTCAGAGATTTTACCCACAAGGGCAGCCAGTTGCGAATTTATGAGCCGGATCTGGCTGATAAGGGAGGACTTTGCAGAGCCAAGCTCAGAATGCTTTGACCTGAGTTGCCCTGCTATCTTGCCATCCTTTGACAGCTCAACAGAGAGCTCCTTAAGCTCATCGGTTTGAACATCGGAAACCATAGAAGGAAAGTCGCAGTGTCACTATAAAAACTTTAAGATTCAGGAATGCAAAGGCTGTCGAACACCCGGGCCCAATT
>CAYUOQ010000039.1:5266-7668 GCA_964446445.1 uncultured Methanosarcinales archaeon | reverse complement strand
TGAAAAATTTTTCAAAGCTCAAATCAGTTCAGAAACTTTTATAAGCCAACCAGGTTATACCGCACGAGAGGCAGTTAAACTGACTGCATTGCACGGGTAGCCAAGCGGCTAATTACTGATACAAACGCATCAGTAAGTCGAGAGGCGATCGCCTGCAGAGCGATTATTCGGGGGTTCGAGTCCCCCTCCGTGCTCTTTTTCTTCAATTCACTTTCAGCTTTGGCAGCATTTTGAATGCAACAACGGCTGAGAGGATTATCACAATCCAAAATGCTATCGGGCTTATCTTCCTGAATGCCAATCCGGCCAGGTTCAGAAGCAAGATTGCTGAAAGGGCTAGGGCAATGCCTTTTTTTGTATTCATCTCTTACCATCCTTTTCCTTGATCTTTGCTTCGGTCCACATCCTCTCAGCCTCTGCCAAAGTAACTACCTGACCTGTGAACAGGAAAGGCTTTCTCCTCTTCATTTTTTCAACAAGCCCTATCAGCGGCTCATTTGACTTGAATAGCCCTTCCTTCTCGGCAATCAGCATCACCATCAGCGTATCCCAGAACAGGTCGCCAAGCTCCTCCTTAAGGTTTTCATTATCCCTGCTCTCGACAGCCTGCATCACCTCCCGAGCCTCTGAGGAAAGCTGTTTAGAATAATCGCTGACGTTCTGGAGCCTGGCCCAAGGGCATTCAGACAAGGTCTTCCTCGCAAGCTTCACAAAATCCTCAAATTCCTTTTCCATCTTAACCTCCTCAGAGCGAAAGAAATCCTGCCGGACATTGTTTTTGGAAGCATCGAAAATCCCTTGTTAAACCTTCAACTTTATGGACCCCCCGGGGATCGAACCCGGAGCCTCACCCGTACCCGTCTTTTGATAAACCTCCTTTAAAAAAGGTTTTGCGAGGGGTGCGTTCTACCATTGAACTAGAGGCCCTTAGGCCATTGTCGTTTTTCCGCCCTTTAAAAACATTTAGTGGAAAAGAAAAGAATCAGCTTGCCACATAAAGTGTAGTTTTCTTCAGGCCGTGATGCCCATCAATACCCTCGGCATCTGACGGCTCACCAAACAGGAGCTGCTCATCATCGGTGCTTTCCTCTTCGTAATCGTCATAATCGTCGACAGGCTCTCGCTTATCAACCGGAAGGAATCTTTCGTCTTTCAAATCAAACACCTTTTTCCACGCAAGTTAATAATGCGTTGTTTATATCTTTTTTGTCAATACTTTATAGTCAGACAGAAATTTAAAGCCAAACATGCTTTTTGATACTTTTGATTATAAAATTTATAAAATATATAACCAAATGTTCATTAAAGGCCTTTTGCCTTCTTCGCCCTTACCAAACGGGTAATGTAGCCGGCAACTACATTCCTTATCTTTGCGGAATGCACAGAAAGAAACTTGTTCAGTAATTCCTTGTTTGCATTGAAATCCTCACTGAACTGGCCAGGATATTTAGAGAGGAGATGTAACGTTGTCCTTTTTGCAAGTTGAGTCTTTATTCTTCCCATGCTTCATCACTTCTTCTCTTCCTTTTTGGCAGAAGCTGCTGGCTGCGCACCTGCAGCTGCAGGCTTTCCACCCTCTGCAGGCGTGGCTGTTGCCGCAGGCAGCAACTCATCAATGATCTTGGTTGGGATTGTAGCCTCAACAAGCTTGGCCTTAATCTCGCCACGAGCCTTTCCGGCCATTGCATCAATGATGGCTTTTGCCCTGGCAAGGAACTCCTCGCGCCTCTTCTCAATCTCCTCAGCGAGCTTCTTCCTTTCCGCCTCGAGCTCCTTCAACTCAGCAGCAGAGAGTTCAGTCTTTTCAGATGTTATCTCTTCAGCAAAAGAACCTTCATTAACCATACGGATAATGTCAACCGCGGGCTTACCTTCGACAAGGATTCCCATTGAATTGCAAGTCCCCAAAACTTCCTTGATTTTTGACTTCAATCCCTTGCCAAGCAGTTGGCCTTCTTTCATCTTAGCAATCTTGATTATCTGCTCAATCCTGAGGTCAGCAACCTTATCCATCAACGGGTTGCTTGAACCCTTTTCGATCCCTGCTTCCTTTTTCACAAGCCCACTCGCGGGGGGGGTGCCAACAGTAACATTAAACGCCTTGGTGGCCGTGTCAACATTAACCTTGACAGGCACTTGCATGCCAGCAAAGAGGGCTGTTTTCTTGTTTATTTCGGCAATTATCTGGCCTACGTTTATTCCCAAAGGCCCAAGTGCTGGACCAAGGGGCGGACCTGCAGACGCCTTACCGCCTTCAACAAGCGCTTCAACAGTTTGAGTTGGCATAGAAAATTGGTCTCCGGAGGCTATTTATATAAGTTTCTATGGAGCTTACTTTATTCCTCCTGTTGTGCCTGGTGCTCGCCCTCTTCAGACTCGCGCCTGATTACCTTTACAGCATC
>CAYUOQ010000039.1:0-5256 GCA_964446445.1 uncultured Methanosarcinales archaeon | reverse complement strand
ATAGGTACTGCATATTCCAGAAGCTCAACGACAACATCCTCCTTTGTCTTGTCAACCCTGGTAACCTTTGCCTGAGAGTGCTTAAAGGCAACGCCGCTTATGATTTCAACAATATCCCCCTTTTGGATGTTCACCTCAACCTTCTTAGAAGGCTCAAGCATATGCTCTATTTCCTCGTAAGAAACCTCCTTTGGAAGCAAGCCCCTGGCATAAGGAACCCTGAATGCTGCCTGCTCAGCGTCCTGCCTATCCTTCGCCTCAATGAAAATGTAACCTCTCATACCATGAGGGTGGATCAAAGAATAAACTGAAAGCTTCTTCTTTTTTGCATTTGAGGAAATGAAGTCGATAACCTGCTCCTCCCTGTTTGCAGTCGTCCTTAACGCAAATATTGGACTTCTCACTTCTGGCTCGGCAGGCGCCTTTGGCGCCTCTTGCTTCTCCTGAGGCTTTTCTTCAGCCTCCTTGGCTATGCCAAAAATGTCATCTTCATTTATTTTCAAGTCAAGTCCTTCATCAGCCATTCTCATCAACCCTGAAACCTGTTCCTGATCAAAGTAACTGCAACATACAATATGAAGCCAATCATGCCAATCAGTGCAATGCCCACCCCAGAAACCTTGACCGTCGTGGATAATTCAGTCTTTGAAGGCTTTTTTGTAACTGTCAAAACCCTCTTGCACTCCAATGCAAAACTTTTCAATTTTGAAATGACACTGACTCCCATTTTACCTTTGCCAACTAGCTCCCATTTTTTTAATTTGAAAGAGCCTTAAAAATCGATATATAACTTAGATCATATGGGCTATTTTTAAAGCTTGCGGTTGTAAGATCCGGTTGTAAAGGCTTTCAATCAACGAACTCAATGCCAAGTTCGTTCTCCATTTCCCTCTTGTTCTCAACAAGCCTCTTCACGCCGAAAATCTGGGAAGACTTTACACCGGTTACAATGAGCATTGCCCTTACAGTCTTCTGCAAGTCCTCGTAAATCTGGGCCCCCCAGATAACGCGCGCATCATGGTCAAGCTTTTGGCTGACAGTCTCCACGACCTTCCTTGCCTCTTCCAGTGTCATGTCAGCGCCGCCTGAAATGTTAATCAAGGCGCCGGTTGCACCTGAAGTGTCAACATCCAGAAGCGGATTGTTTATTGCCTTCTCCACAGCCTCAACAGCCCTGTTCTCAGAGTCTGATTCGCCAACCCCGATAAGGGCAACACCACCACCACCCATGACCGCGCGGATATCAGCAAAGTCAAGGTTAATCAAGCCAGGCTTTGTAACAAGTTCCGCAATTCCCTTTACTGCATTTGTCAAGATCTCATCAGCAACCTTAAAAGCAGTGAGCAGCGGAAGGTCTGGAGCGAGTTCCAGTAGCTTGTCATTGGGAATCACAATAAGCGTATCGGTAACCGCTTCCATTCTTTCAAGCCCGCCAAGGGCGTTATCATACCTCCTGTTGCCTTCCATAGAAAAAGGCATTGTGACAACGCCAACAACAAGCGCGCCCTGTTTTTTTGCAATGTCAGCAACCACTGGAGCAGAACCAGTGCCTGTCCCACCACCAAGGCCACAGGTTACAAAAACCATGTCGGCCCCGGCCAAAGCCTCCTTCAAGTCATGCTCTGTTTCCTTGGCAGCATCCTCACCAATCTTGGGATCGGAACCAGCTCCCAAACCATGGGTTAGCTCTTTCCCAATCAGGATCTTTTTATCAGACGTCGTATAAAGCAGGTCTTGTGCATCAGTGTTTACTGCAATGGTCTCAGAGCCAATAACACCAACTTCAGAAATCCTTGTAACTGTGTTGTTCCCGGCGCCACCGCATCCAACTACCTTGATCGTTGCCCTGTGCTTGGTAAGAAGCTGCTCAAGCTCTGCATCTGCAGCGTTGTTTTTACTTAGCGAATGCACAGTATCCTTTGTCGAAAGCACAACATTTCCCATTCAAACCTCCTAAAAATCCCCAATCACACGCTCTTTGAAAAAACTTAACAAATATTCAGCCCAATACTACTATTTATATTTTTTCAAAAAAAATGAAAAGGAGAAAGAAAAAAGTGTATTTTGCAGTGATAAAAATCACGGATTCTTCTCGACGGAAGCAGGCGCTGGGGTCTTGGGCTTGACAGACATTGAAACGGATTTTATTTCAGGCATTGAAGACTTCAGCTTTTCCTCAACATCCTTCTTGAGTTGCTCCGGAGCTTCCTCAGGGAATTCAATTGAAACTACTCCCTCAGCATAAGAAGCCTTAACTGCCTCAGCGCTTATCCCGATCAGCCTCAGGACGGCCTTAACCTTCTCAGTTGAATCATTGATAATCCTTTTAACGGTAACATCGTATTCAACATCCCTTCCAGACAGGGGGTGGTTAAAATCCACAATCGTCCTGCCTCCAGTTACAGCCCTAACTGTTCCCAGGATCCCATCAACATTAACCTGAAGGCCGGGGAAAGGCGTCATGTTCTGCTGCCTGAATTTTGAAGTTGAAATAAGCTGGATGAGTTTTGCATCCTTCCTGCCGAAGGCATCCTCAGAAGGTATCTTAAAGTGGTAACTGGAGCCAACTTCCTTGCCAACAAGCTGCTTGTCAAGGCCGGCAATAAGGTGCTTCTTGCCAATGCACACTACAGCAGGCCAGTATGCCGTGTGCTCATCAAAAACGCCTGCCTTTTTTGCAGTCTCGGCAAAGGTAGTATCAAAGACTTCCCCACCGTCAGATATCCTGCCAGTGTAATCAAGTTCAACAAAATCATTTTCCTTGATTTGTGCCATAGTAAAAAACGAACCGCAAGGGGTTTAAAAAAGTTCTTGTTTTCCCTTTTCAGCAGTTTTGTCCTTTAATGCAGCAGCAATCTTTGCAGCAACATCCCCAGGGGTTGAACTTGTAGTATCAATGACCAAGTCATAATTGCCTTCATCAAAGGGGTTTATGGAGTAATACTTCCTGTAACGTTCTATTTCGGACGCTTTCCGTTTCCTGATTCCAGCAAGGGTTGAAGCCAGGGTTTTGCTTTCCTTCTCCACCTGCCTGTTTTCTTTCCTGCCCTTGACATCCTTATAGATCCTTCCTGCAGCCTCTTTTTCATCAACTGTCAAGAAAACCTTGAATGAGCCTGGAATGAAATGGAAGCCAAGCCTTGAATCCATTACGAATTCATCCTCGGACTTTGCAAGCTTGACAGTCCTATCATCAAGCTCCCGGTCAATTGAAACGTCTTTCTCGGCAATCCTGCTGATTTCAAGAAGCGAAATAGCCTTTTTCCTGGCCAGTTCCCGCATGAAGTCGCCTGCTGAGTAATGCCTGAAGCCAAGCTTCCTTGCGAGCAGCCTCGCAACGGTGCTCTTGCCAGAGCCTGCCATGCCGGAAATTGTTATTATCATTGCCTTTAAATGCGAGAAAAGGACTTTTTAAAAGTTGCCCCTTCAATCCCTTTCCATGAGAATTTCAATTACCTTTGCGTAAGCTGGTCTGGTTATGAATACGCCCACAGACATCCCAATTATGGTAGTAAGGGCAAAGCCCTTAAGCATTCCTGCCCCAACCACAAAAAGAGGCAGCATTGCAACAATCAAAGTCAGGTAAGCCCCAAAAATCACAGAAAATGCAGCCTTGAACTTCTCCTTCCATGAGAAAATCCTCCTGTGGCCCCCCCTTAGCGCCTCGTCAGTTATTATTATCTGGTCATTCACGCCAGTACCAACAGCCGCTATTATGCCAGCAATTGCCGAAAGGTCAATAGTCCAACTCCAAAACGGGAGGGCAGCAAAGCCCAGCATGATGAAAATTTCAAGAAGGCTTGTGAACATCACAGGTATAGCAATCTGAAGCTTCCTGTAAGCAAGGAGCAGCACTAGAACGACAAACAATATTGCAATAAGGCCGACTTTCATTGCATTCCTCAGAAATTGCTCGCCAAGAATTGGAGATATGGAATCTGTCCTCGCAACCTGCAACTTGACTGGGAGTGAGCCGGTTACAAGTATAGTCTGAAGCCTTTTCATATTGCCGGTTTTGCCGATTGCATTGTTGGCAGCCTCGCTTCTTGTTGCTCCAGTCCCTGACCCTGTAACGCTAACAGTCGTGACGGCATTGCCCTTCAAATCCTTGTCTATCTTTAGCTCCTCAACGAGCTCATCATCAAGGTAGAGCTGCAACGGCTCGCTTAACGAGCCCGTGGCTTGGTCAATGTCAAGCTTTGCAGTTGCGTCCGCCTGCCTTTGGGCAGCTTCCCTGCTGAGTGTGATTGTAAAATAAAACCTGCAGTTCCATTCGGTGACAGAAGCCTGCTGGCAGCCATAGCTGGGGTCAAGGCCGGCGCATGTTGCACTCTTGCAGACATCAACAATGTCTGTTCCTGTGAATATGGTATGGTTTGATATCTTCGCCTCAAACTTTCCCTGCTTCGCAATCAGCTGCCTGACTTCCTGCTCATTCGCACCCGCAATCTCAACAAGAATGAGCTGCTGGTTGGAACGGAAATCTGTAGCATCCCTAACAACAACGTCACTCAATCCAAAAAGGTTCAGTCGCCTATTCATGTTGGCTATCAGGAGGGCAAGATCCTCCTCGGGCAGGGGAGTTTCAGGGGCAAGCAAGACCCTCGAACCACCTTGAATGTCCAAGCCGAGCTTTAAGTTTGTCTTTGGAACATCTGCAACAGTGATTCCAAGCTCTTCGGGGCCAATAGTTTCATTATTAACAACAAGCGGCCTCACCTCTATTGTGTAATAGTTCCTGTTTGTCTGGATGCGTATTGTCTGATTTATATCACTGCCTGATATAGCACTCTCGAATTCACTGACCGTCTTAACTGCATTGCCATCCACGGCAATGACACTTTCCATGCCAGAGTCAATCCGCAAGCCGGCATCGTAAGCAGCACTGCCTCTTTCGACAGCCTTGACGACTATGCCCTGGTTTAAAATGGAAAAAGGAATGCCTGTCGAGTACATTGCAACAAGTATGGCTGCAAAGACTATCAAAAAGCGGGGATTCGTTGCAATCTTGCTGAACTTGCTTTTTGCCATCATGCCACCTTGCGTTCCAAATACCACTTCAGAAGGCTTGCATTTGTAAGCCAGGTGTGGATAATATCAAAAACCATTCCAACTGAAAGGATGAACATGATTTGCTTAATCGTTTCAGATTCGGCAAGGAAGTGACCGGCCGAAACTGCTACAAAAGCAGGCATGCTCATAAGGATGCGAGTCCTGGCGGCTGACCTAGCCCGCTCCGAGAGGGTTCCTTCCGTG
>CAYUOQ010000038.1:4830-7698 GCA_964446445.1 uncultured Methanosarcinales archaeon | reverse complement strand
CAAAAATGTTTGTAAACCTCATCCCGGGAAAAAGCTGCGTTGATGCTTTCGATTGGGAGGATTCATCGCTTCGCGTGGCTAGTAAGAGTGATATTTTATGGTGTTTTACTGCTGATGGCTTAATAATTGGGGGAACAGTAAACAAAGGTTTTAAGGCAGCAGAAGCAGGATTAGCAGCTGGTTCTGCAGGGGAGCTTGCCGTGGAAAGCGGCAGGTTGATAAAACTGGGAAGGGCGGCGGGTTACGAAAAAGAAACAGTAGGTGCCCTTTCGAAAGCGCCCAGCAGGCTGCCTTATGTTTCCGTTCTTGCTGAGAAGGCCGGAGGGGCTGCTGGAAGGGCAAGCTTTGACGCTTTCTTTAAGAAAAACCTGCCTGAAATAGCGGCCATGCAAAAAAAAGATTTTACTGACTTCGTGCAAGGGCTTGCAAGCTTCCAAAAGCATTTTCCAATTACCGATATCTCAAAATACTCCGCACAAGACATAACTGGTGCTGGAAAAGGAATCGCATATCTTGAAAAGAATTTTGATGGGGGGGTAAAAAACTTCGTTAAAGATGCTTCTGAATCAAATAAACTGACGGCTGTGAAAAGCATAGGAAGATACGCAGATGACGTGATTGGAAAATACACGCATGTGCTATATGAGCCTAAACAGATGTTTGTGTTTAGAGGAAGACTTCCTAATCAGTTTCCGACAAAAACGAGTGGCGGCAAAACATTCCTTGATTTTAACGTAATCAATAACGGATATGTTGGAGTGAATAAAGCACCATATGATCTAGCTTATGTTCAAAGTCTCCCAGAAGCTGAACGAGCAACAGTTGCAAAGCTGTCAATGGCACATTTGCTCAAAAGTAAAAATATCTTTATCTCAACTTCAAAAATTCCCGGCGTTGCAGCCGAATTCGGCAAAAATGGTTATGTTTTTGTAATAAATCCTAGAGCGAGAAACGCTTTGGACGTTGATTCTACGATTGCCAATCAATTTAAAAAAGCAGAAATAACTCAATCCCAATATCTATTGTATGCCGATCAATTTGCTGAAGAGGCTGAAGTCGCGTTTATAGAGAAAATCGACGGAAAAGATATTCTTGGAGCATTCAGAATAGATAACGATGGCAACATCATTAAAGGCAGTTTAGAAGTAAATCCGAAGTATGCCAGCGAAATGTTGGAAGAAGATATAGAACTTGCACGAAAAATGGTTGGTGAATAAAAATGGACGAAAAAAGCGAAAAATCAGTGCTTAAAAGTAAATTATATTACAAGACTTACAGTCCTGTTGATTATAAATACGGATATTTTACTTCAGTGCATTTTGATCAGGATCTGTTCGATGATATTTCTGTTAGTCTAAATAGCGAAGAAAACATTACTTATGACCGCCTTCTTAAACAGCTTAAGAGAAAATATGACGTAGTTCTTATTGGCTGTGAAAAACATCCAACTCAAGGGAGTGATAAGGCGATATTTGTCACACCACCAGAAGAAAGAGAGCGTACCATAAACAACACCGTTTTCAAATCAAATACTTTTAAGCTTGTTGTAAGTAAAACTTTTGTCATGAAGAATAAAAAGGCTTTCTTGGGTTTGCTAGGCAAGCTTGTTTCTGAGGAAAAAATTACGAACATACGTGGAAGTATTTCCTACGACTTAAATGAAAAACATCATTTCATCAATCTTAATTTTGCGATTAACGATAGCAGTGTACCATATATGCAAC
Source organism: uncultured Methanosarcinales archaeon (assembly GCA_964446445.1). Classification (GTDB taxonomy): domain Archaea; phylum Nanobdellota; class Nanobdellia; order Woesearchaeales; family UBA10216; genus UBA10216. Next base: position 5,974 of record CAYUOQ010000038.1, on the reverse strand, counting down.
AAATTCGCCAAAATTTTGATAACATAAATTGCGTATTTAAATATGCAAAAAAAGAAGTTGTCTTTCTATTTTGCGAAATTATAACTCGACTATATTCCGTAGACAAAAAGACTGCTAAATTTTTGCCATATTCAATCAGCTTTTATAAGGAAGGGCAAGAATATCCGTTACCAGAAATCTCTATTTTTATTAACAAAGCAGGTAATGTCTTCATTCATTCCTGTCCTGAAAAAACTCTTGTATTAACCAGAGAAATTTATGCTAAAAACTTAAAGGAAGGACTGGATATTTTGAAGAGTGAAATGAAGAATCTCGGATTTGACATAAAAGTTGTGGAAAAGCGGAGGATTAGATGATGAAGCTGCTGCAGTTTCACTGATTTTGCTAGGAAAAAGGAACTCAAAAAATGATTGAATCTGGAATTAAAAAGTTTTGGACTGCCGGGCTGCTGTTGCTTGCCATGGTTTTGCTTAGCCCTATAGCTGCAGCCAATCTTGTCGAATACCCGACTGAGACAAACGCGGTTGGGCGCATTGTCGGCGACTCGCCAACCGAACTTGATCATCAGCTTGGCCTTGATGATATGGGCTTAAAACACGCGACATACGTTCCTGCTGATGCAAGATACTTATTTGACTCGGTTAGTTCCAATAAAGCGACCATCATAGCAGCCCAGTTTCCTGGCCAGAATAAAGAGATCATATCAAACTCTGATAATGATGGCATTGATGCAGAAATCAGCAATTTTCAGCAGCAGGAATATTTTGTCCTGGAAAGAAAGGATGGCACAATATCTGGGAAACAGCTCATGCTGGATGATGCCAAAAGATGGCTGCCATACTTCCAGCGCAACAGTCCATTGTTCCTGCTTAATTTAAACGTTGGGCATGGCGGTCTTTACTTGCCGAAAGAAAACTCTTTCACTGGCGTCTTAGGGCAGGATGCCATTACAGTGACGACTAATTCTGGCTACAGCGAGGAGTTTACCAAATCATTTATCTGCAACCTGGCGCTTTATGGCACGATTGGAGAGGCTTTCAAAGCTGCCAGGAACGATTATTACCTGGGCACACATAACAGCAAATTCCTTTTTTTCAGGACTAATTCAGAAAGTATAGGGACGACTCTATATTCCTATTCGCTT
>CAYUOQ010000038.1:0-4820 GCA_964446445.1 uncultured Methanosarcinales archaeon | reverse complement strand
CCACCGTGGCAGTTGTTTGCCTGCCCCGAATCGGTGAAGCCAGGCTGCATGAGTATTGCCTCCAATACATTCCAGACAAAAGCGTAAAAACCCAGTTCGCCACGCAATCTCTTAGCGAGACAATCCAGGCTGCTAACGAACAATCATTCAAAACAGCAAATGAAAGAGTAGAGCAAGAAGGCAATTATGCATTCATTTCAGCAGACAACCTTGAGCAGGCGTATGAACCGTTCAAACCCGTGCTCCCGCATCAAGCAGTCAAGCATGATTTCCCGTTCAAGACAGTGATAAGGAGCATTAAGCTGAGCTCACTTGACGACCCTGTTGACCTCTTGGTTCTCACACTTTTACCGATGACAAGGAAATCGTGCTAATCCAAATCAATCCAGTCGAGGTCGTTGACTGCGAGAAGGGCCTGTTCAGGCTTTACAGGAAGGTAACTTATGACCTTGACTTCATACCTTATTCGGATGTCATGTTCGGGGATGTTGAAAGTCCTGCTTCAGGGGCCCCGGGTAGCGAAGCAGTTGCTCAAGTGGAACTGCGGAACATCAAGGAAGAGGCGACAAGCGGGAAGCTGGTTGTCAGGAACGGCAAGGAGGTGCTTTCTGCGCAGATGGTAGAGCTTTCTCCAGGGGAAAGCAAATCGCTCGGCCTTGCGTTTAGCCTTCCATTGGCTGAGGGAAGCAGCACTTTTGAGCTTGAATACCTTGATGGTGATGAGGTTCTCACAAGCAAGAAATTTACGGTTGACGTTTACAGCTTAAAGCTGAGTGTTAACGTTCCGTCAAAGGTTGGGGTTTGGGAGGATGCTGAAATAAGAGTTACCGTAATGAGCAACGAGAATGATGCCGTTATCGGGGCTTCTGGATCTGGTGTTTTGAGCCTTGCAGGTGCGCCTGCAGCTGAAGGCCTGTCAAATGGCTTGGTTGGCTACTGGGCGTTTGAGGACAAGGAAGGCCACCTCACAGATGACTTTGGAGAAGGTGATAGTGTTTCAGAGAAGGTCACGAGCCGCATTGCAGAGGGCATTCGCGGCAGCGCGTGGGATTTTGAGAAGGATAACGGCGATTGGGTGGGGCTGCCTGCTGCTGTGACAACTGATGTTACCGGAGGCAAGCCGAGAAGCACTTCTGTGTGGGTGAAGCCGGAAAGCATTGAATCTCTAGGAGCCATAATTGTCTGGGGTGCAAGCAGGACGGGCTGCGACACTGACTTCAAGGCGATAGAAAATGGCTTTGTGGACTACTTCGGATTTGACAACTGCGGAAACGTCCAGGCTGCAGAATCATTGAATGCTGGCGAATGGCATCACTTTGTCTTTACTGATGATGGCAGTGAAAGGCGCATTTACATGAACGGGGAGTTGACTGGAAGCGGCAACTCAGCGGGCTCTGTCACACCAGACGCCGCAGACATAGGTGCGGAGCATTGGGACGACTCTGGCGCTACCAATTACCATTTTGATGGTTTGATTGACGAGGTTGCCATCTGGAGCAGGGCACTCTCTCAAGATGAAGTTGCCTTGTTGTATGGCAGCGGGGACAAACCTGTTTTCTGCACAGGCAATTCCTGCAGCTTCCATGCAAATGCCGCAGAAGAGCTGGGAAAGAACTCCTACAGTGCAACTTACTCCTTGCTTAAAGGCGACAGCCCAGTAGTCTCAGGCAGCTTTGATGGAGTCAAGTTAAGCCTTGGCGAGAACATTCTGCCGGTAAAGTTTAAGACAGAAGGGCTGGAGCCAGGCAGCTACACCTTTGAGGTCAGGGTTTCATCAGAGGATTACACTAAAACCGCCTATGCACAATTTTTCATTGCACAGCTTGAAGAGGCAGCGCCACAGCTTGCAGACATGCCAAGCTTGAAGGTTCCGCAAGGCGCAATTGTCAGCCTAAACCCCTCTGCCGTTGACCTCAATGGCGATTACGTAACTTACACATTTTCAGAGCCATTCAGCCGCTTCGGGAAATGGCAGACCGGGAAGCACCACGAAGGCGAGTACAAGATCGATATTGTAGCAAGTGATGGCAAAACAGAAGACAAGAAAACCGTCATCATCAGGGTAGTGCCAGAGCGCTCTGTTGACTCATTTGCTAACAATGTGAAAGAGGAGGAATTCACTTTCACAAGAGAGAGGGAAGAAAAAACGGCAGAGATTAGGCTTCTCAAGAAGGCTAAGGTGACCGAGGCAACAATCAAGTTGGAGGCATGGCAGCAATGAAACCAAAGCTTGCACTAGCTGTTGTGGTTTTGATTGCGCTGCTTACGAGCGCAATAGACGTTTCAGCATTCTCAAATTGCAACCCCGCCTGCCCTTCAGGCTACTCCCAGCAGGGCTCGTTAGACTGTTCAGGTCAGAAAACGTGCAAAATAAGCTGTTACAGGGCTGCTGGTTGTGGAAATTTCATCGACGAAGTTGAAGAAACAACAGAAAATTATGATAACAGTGACTATATTGAGCTGAGCCATGGCATTGACTTTGAGGACTTCCAGGACAAAGGCAGGTGCAGCGGCAACGACTGTCTGACGAACTATTGCTACAAACTTAGCATAGACACGGAAGCAACAGCCAAGTTCAACAGGGACACGTCAGAATATGACTACCTGTATACGTATTGCGATGCTGAAGAGGACATTATTGACTGGTACCATCCAGACCTGATAGACGCTGAGAATAGGATAAAGCTTAACGGCAACTACAAGGCTTTACAATCAACAATGGTGACAATATATCCTAAAGACAAAAAGCCATCCCTGCAAAATGGGGAGGGGAGGATAAAGAAGCTTAAGCTCGGGCTGGAAGACATAACTTGCGAATTTGAGATCTATGAGAACGTCAACAAAATCTGGGCAAAGGCGAAATGGAACCTGGAAATGTACGAGTTCCTGCCTGAAGACACCAAACAGCCAACTTGCGAGAAGCAACCTGAGCCCCCGAAGCTGAGCGGGCTACCCGACAAGTTCACGGCAGAAGACACGCCTTTTCCTGCAAACTTTATAGACCTCTACAGCTATTACTCTGATCCAGACGGCTACCTTGACACGCCCACATTCTCAATTCAGTCGCAGTCAAGCCATGGCTTGGTATTGTGTAGCATTTCATCAAACAGGTATGTAAGCTGTAACCAGCCAACAAAGGACGCAAGCGGATTCTCAGATATCGCTGTAAAGGTAACTGACAATTATGGCAATACAGCATCGGATGTTTTCAGGGTGACAATCACGCCGGTCAATGACCTACCGCAATTTTCAACAATCACAACCGACGACTCATACAAGGAATCTCCCACCACGGTTGATGGATTTGTCACTTTCACGGCAGCCATACAGGATTCTGACAATGACAACATAAGGCTTGTCATCTGCGATGAAAAAGGTATGAATGCTGGCGAATGCGCTGCCACAGAGTACTGTTCGGATCCTGTTTTCGGCACTGAAATTTCCGGAGACAAGCTTTGCACGTTCGACACTGTTGGCATGGACAAACCTTCTTACAAGTGGACATCATTTGCATGCGATGCGGCCAGTTGCACAGAAGGCGAGCCTGGCACATTTTACATGGACATTAAAGCCATACAAGACTTGAAGCTTACAGTTGGAGGGCAGGAAGCGGCAAGCATCGATGGTGTTTTTATCGGCGAAGAAGAGGTAAGAATGGCAGATTACCTTAACAAGGAACTTGAGAGCTGCATCCCGGATGAGGAAGGGTATTGCACAATACAGCTCTCACTTGAAGCCGAGGGGGAAGGCACAGTCGCTATCAAGGACATGCGCATAAGCTACGAAGTGCTAAACCAGCCGCCTGCTATCGAGAAAACAGCAGATATCACCGCCAGAGAAGGGGAGATGGTAAAATTAGCGCCAAGAGCAAGCGACCCTGACGACTTCGCATTTAAATACACCTACTCCCAGCCACTGGATGATAGCGGAGAATGGCAGACGGCATATGAAGACGCGGGCGAACACATTATTGAAGTCACTGTGTCCGACGGCGAGCTTACCGACACAGAGCAGTACAAAATAACCATTACAAACGTCAACAGGCCGCCTGCAATAGATGCCTCGCCAAGCGAAAATGAGTTCAGTGTGAATGAGGGAGAGGTTCTTAAGCTGGAAGCTGTAGCCACAGACCCTGACAACGATGAAATATCGTATGGCTGGTACCTTGACGGGCAGGAAGCAGCCAAAGAGAAAAAATACACATACGCACCAGGCTTTGATGACGTTGGCGCACACTCAATAATCTTGACAGTCTCAGACGGCGAATTCTCAGCAACCAAGGAATACTCAGTCAATGTTGTGAACGTAAACCAAAAGCCTATAATAGTGTCGGCAGAGCCGGAAAGCGGACCAGTGATAATTCACGCTGGCGAGCAGCAGCTATTCCAGATTACTTCAGAAGATCCTGATGGGGATGAGCTGGCCTATAAATGGGCGTTGGACGGGATAGAAGTGTCGGCAGCAGCAAATCCAAACTCTTACATATTCACTCCGGCTGAAGGCGCTGCTATTGGAGGCCACGTGCTGATTGCGGAAGTAAGCGACGGCAGCCTGGCGACAACAGCGACGTTTAGCATAATAGTCAAAAGTTCCGCTGAATGCGGCCCTGGTGATGCAAAGCCGTGCCCATTGCAGCTCGGAGTATGCAAAAATTCACAGGCATCATGTATTGACGAAAAATGGCGGGAATGTGATTATATTGCATACAGCGGAGGCAGATACCAGCAGATGGAAAACGTCTGCGATGGCAAAGACAATGACTGTGACGGCCAGGTTGATGAGGGTTGTGCTACATGTAATGATGGGAAGCAGAATCAGGG
>CAYUOQ010000037.1:5336-7850 GCA_964446445.1 uncultured Methanosarcinales archaeon | reverse complement strand
ATTGAATGAATCCGAATGTTTAACTGAGCGGAGGGGGATTAAAATGGACAAGCTTAAGGAATCAAAGCTTTACACTTTGTATCCAGCAGCCACATTAGCCATTGCAATGATTGCAGTGCTTTCATTAATTGCCACATCATCTCTAGCTCAAAACGAAAACAACCAGACTAACAACACAACAAATGCAACGAACATAACCGCGAATGTCACCATTAATGCTACAAACGCAACAACTAATGTTACTAACTCCACTAACGCTACGAATGCAACAACTAATGTTACTAACTCCACTAACGCTACGAATGCAACTTCAAATGTTACGGGGAATATTTCGAGCAACCTCACAAATGTGACAAGCAATGTAACAGGTAATGTTACAGGAAATCAAACAGGCAATGCTACAGGGAACGTTACAGGCAATGCAACCGCAATGGCAAATCAAACAAATGTTACGCTTGCCTCTGTAAATCTGCATATCAAGGAGTGGTATCCGAAAGGGCCTGATTATGTTTTCGTTTGCAATGCGACAGGCATGACTCCAATAGCTTACTCGTGGTATTATGGGGATGGCCAGAAGCTGATAAACATCTCAAATCGCGACACATACCATGTTTACGAAAGCCTAGGCCAAAAAACAGTCCAATGCAGCGCAACTAATGGTGTTGTTGCTGTAAATGACACTTTGCAGATTAACGTCACTTCACTTCAAAGGGTAAATGGGGAAGTGTCGAACGTAACTGACCTAACAAATCAAACGACTAATGTGACAACCAACGTAACCCAAAACGCAACACAAAATGTTACTCAAAACATAACTAACCAAACCATGAATCAAACAACCAACCAGACGAACGTAACAGTAAATGTAACGTTATTCAGTGCCCTCCTGAACGGGTCAAGCGAAGTGCCGCCTGTTGATACAAATGCAACAGGAGAGGTAAACGCTACTTTGAATGGAACGATGCTTACCCTAACCGGCTGGTTCAGGAACCTGAGCAGTAACATGTATAGCGTTTCGGGCAGCCCGGCACACATACATAGAGGATTGCCAAACGAATCCGGACCAATAGCTTTCACACTGACAGTATACGGCGGTGACGACAACAGAGACGGGATACTTAACCTGACGGCAGAGCTTACACAAAACCAGACAGCCGAGCTCCTTAATGGGCTTTACTATGTAAACGTGCATTCGGTGAATCACACGGGTGGCGAGATAAGAGGACAGCTGGTCATGCTGAATATAACAGGGTGAAGAGCCAGTGAGGAAGAAGACCCTCGCTGCAGTCGCTTTGGCATTATGGGGAGCCTTGGCTGTTGCTGGATGCTCCGGCAGGGTAACAACACCTTTGCCAACGGCCGCCCCAACGCCTTCCCCAACGCCAACGCAGGAGCAACCAGCTGCCGGGTTTAATCCCTTTGCGTTTCCGGATGATCCTTTTAAGCTTCCGGAAGGTGAAGTCACAATATCTATTGAAACTGAAACCGAGATAATTCCATCAGCTACCCATTCAACAGAGGCTCCTTTTTTTAAGTACAGCTTCCTTCTGGTTAACGACAAAAATAATCTTTACGACCTTACACCCATCGGCACTTCAAGCATAGACAGACTTCCAATTGGTTTCTATGCGGCAATCTATGCGACAATCAAAAAATCTGAGGGTTTGGTAGCAGTCCTTGAGACGAATTCTGTTATCAATTCTCACACCCTGGACTTTTATGTCGAGGGAAAAAAGTTCCAGGCTTATATGCCAAAGGTAGGGCCAGGCAAATGGGAATTTTTAATTGCAGAAGATGGGTCGACATTTCTTGGTAATTCTAAGATCAGAATGGTTAACAACAACCTGTCCGTAACACCACTTAATGTTGGGCTAAGCGGTTCATACTCCATTGACACGGTAATACACCCGAATAATCTTGCACGATTAGCTCCTGGCCATGTACAACTGCCAACTACCGATGACCCCTGTGACATGTCCTACATTACAAGCCATCTTGATGCCACACACCTTGCAGTTCCGACAACCTGCATTGTAAGGCTGTACAGCTTAAACTTTAGTGGATGATGAAAATGCAAAAAGCCTCCAAACGATCCCTGGCCGCAGTCGTATTGATAGCTTGGAGTTCTCTGATAATTGGATGTACGTCAAACAACAGGCCGGTTCCAACACCAACCAACACTACAACACCTGTTCCCACTGCAACAGCCACCCCTACGCCTACGCCAACACCCATACATTCAGATATTGCAATTGTAAGCGTTGAGGCGCCAGCAGCGAGCATAAGCCCTGAAGTAACCTTTAAGATTGGAATCAAAAACCTGGGACAGGCTGTTGCGGACTGCTACCAGCTTGACAGAAGATTCGGAGATAAACAAGAAGTTCCTGGTTTTTCCCAGTTCCTCCCGCCGATCCTGCCAGGCCCAAATCCGGTGAGCAATACGCCCCCAGGGATTCCTCAATATACAGTTGAAGGCGATACGGTTTTTGTAACGTGGAAACACGTTTACCTTGA
>CAYUOQ010000037.1:0-5326 GCA_964446445.1 uncultured Methanosarcinales archaeon | reverse complement strand
AGCATTTTTTACGGTCACCCCTAGATTAGCCTGCCCTTATAAGGTAATCCCGGAATCAAACACTGCCAACAATATAGGTTCTGCTCGCGTAGTAGTCACCAACAACCCGCGACTTTCAGATCTTGCCATTACAGGCATAGCAACATCTGTGCAGACAGACGAGCGAGGAGAAGAGGTAACCTACAAAATCTCAATTACAAACAATGGCCGCAATTTCTCAACATACCCCTACACACTCAAGGACGAACCTGGTGATAGAAGTGACATTCCGCGAAGTTATTTCGAGACTCTGCTTATGGTTGTTCCAGAAGAAACCCATACTGACATATTAGCTCCAGGCGAAACCGTAACGATAGAACGCAGTCACATTTTCAAAAAGCCAGGAACATATACCGCATCGTTCCTCTTGTATGCAGAAACAGAGACTATAATATCCAATAATTTTGCAACAGAGACTATTGACACAAAAGTATATGCAACAATGGGAAACGAAGGGCTAATAAGCATAGGCAAGCCAGTATTAAGCTCAGGGGAGCCCGCCAACTTTACAGTAAAGCATGTGCATTACGAGCTGAGCACTGGGAAAAGCTCAAACGGACTGGGTTTAAGGTGCGACAGCGGAAAATGCTGGGGGCACAATTACCCTTATGAGGGGTGGGGGAGCGTAATTGTAATGCCGGAAGGCTCAAATGCGATGTTCAATGTTGAACTTGAGCAGGTTGATGAAAGCTGCGTAGCAGAGGAAATGAGCAAGACAAACCCTTACTATTCTCCTGGCAGATTAAGCCGCACATGCACAACAACGCTTACTGGAAGCATTACGCCTACAACCACAGGAGACTACTCAGCGATATACGTGAATAGATTTCAGCTGGATGAAATTGGGTTTAGTGTGGAATAAGCTACATCTCTTCAAGAATATCCATCGCGAGCAGCCTCAGGCCGTTTTCCAAAACCTGCTTCACGGCGCTGCTCAATGCAAGCCTCGCATCCACGACATTCGGCTCCGCATTGAGGATTGGGTAGTCATTGTAGAAACCGCTGAAAGCCTGTGCCAAGTCAAGAAGGTACCGGGAAAGTATTGCTGGCTTAAGCTGCTCAGCAGCCTGGGCAACGACTGACGGGAACCATTTGATAAGCTTGATGAGCTTCACTTCAACAGGAGCTGAGAGAAGGGCGAAATCAACATTGCGTGGCAACGACTTCCCATGCTTCCTGAACAGCGAGCAAATCCGGGCATAGGCATATTGAAGATAAGGGCCAGTTTCGCCTTCAAGCTTAAGCGCCTGCTCCCAATCAAAAACAAGCTCACGCTCATTGTCACGGTTAATCATTCCAAATTTCAATGCCGCAAATGCGATTTTCTTTGCAGCAGAAGAAACTTTTTCATCTGCCCAATCAGAATGCCTTTTCCTGACTTCCTCAGTGGCAAGTTCTATCAATTCCCTTCTCAAGTCATCATAAAAGACAACGCTTCCAGCCCTTGACGACATCTTCCCGGAAGGCAGCATGACCAGGCCATAAATCAGGTGCAAGCTTTTTTCAGCAAACTGTTTTTCTTTCTCTCCCATCAGGGAAAGCGTCTTAAATAGCTGCCTGAAGTGAAGCTCCTGCTCCCTTCCCACAACGTGAATGGAACGATCAAGGCTGTATTTTGACAACTTCTTCCTTGCAAGCGCAATGTCTTTCGACGAGTAAAGCGCTGTGCCATCCTTTGTCAGGAGAACGAATACGCTAAGATTGTAAGGCTTAAGGTCCATCACGATTGCACCTTCACTCTCAATTGCAATCCTGTCTTTCAAAAGCTGCCGTGCAATATCCCTTGCAGAGCATTGAAGCTCGGTCTCAAAATAAAGCTCATTGTATTTAACCCCAAATTCCTTATACATCTCGTCAAACTCACCAAGGCACCATTGCCTTGTTTCCTTCCAAAGCCGGTTGAGGTCCTTGTCCCCATCATAAATTTTAAGGAGGAGTTGCTTAACCTCAGCCTCAAGCGTTTCATTGCCCTCGACAAGGGTGTTTGACTGCACATAGACATTCCCAAGCCACCTTAACCTGTTTTGCTTTGGAGCTTCTCCAATTTTATCCTTTAAGTTAAGAATACCCCAAAGGCACTTGGCAACATGAGGCCCAATATCCCCCTGGTAGTTTACCCGAACAATCTTGTTGCCTGTAAATTCGAGAATCCTGCATATTGACTCTCCAAGGCAAATGTTCCTAACATGACCAATGTGAACAGCCTTATGCGTGTTTGCGTGGAAGTACTCAACCATCATTGTCCTTCCAGTCCTCCCAGCCCTGCCAAATTCCGCCTTTTCTGAGGCTGCTCTGGAGATAACGTCCTTTGCCAACTCAGGCTTGTCAACAAAAAAGTTGACGTAAGGCCCTGCATTCTGCGCATGGCCAATCAGCTTTTTTCCAGAAACAATTTCAGCATTCACTTTTCCTGCAATTTCAGCTGCAATTGTTACAGGGTCATTCTTTAATTCCCTGGACAAAAAAAAGCATGGGAAAGCATAATCACCAAGCCTTTCATCAGCAGGAAGCTCAATCTTTGAGGATATTTCAAACTCGTCAAGATGCAAATGAGGCTTTAGAAGGCTGATTACAGCATCTCTGAACCTATCCGTTTCCATATAAGAACTGATTCTTTGAAGTGCTTATTAAGGTTTTTGTTAACCAACCTGCAAGGGCCGCGAAAATAAATTTTTGATTGCATGAAATTCTTTCAATAAAAACCGCTTATTTTGAAATCTTTCCGGTTTCTTGTGTAAATATATCCTGTTGCCTGCAAAATTTCCGGTTTTCTCGCCGAAAGGCATGTTAAAAATCTTCACGTTAAGGAATGCAGCCGCAAAAAAATTGTGAGGTGAAGTCAATGGCAACATACGCAGGAAGGGAAACAAGAGGGCTTAACATTGGAGGACTAGTTGCAAGGGTAGGGATAGCAACTGCGCTGGGATGGGCAGCAATTACCGGAGGTCCACTGGTGTGGGACAAGCTGACAAATGGCAATGCGCCAATAGAGCAGGGATTTGTTGATTACAGGAATCTTGATGTCAAGGGAAAGAAAAACGCGGCAGGCAACATGGAGGCAATCATTCAGTACGAGCACAGTGGAAAGGTAGATTCGCTGCCCTGCATGGAAGGATATGCCGGAGGGGTTTTGTGCGGGACAATAGAATATATCGTGGAAAATCTCACTCCCACGCAAAGGGAAGGAGTGGTTGTCGGCCAATTCCCGGCAATAAGCAATGACGCGAAGCGCAGCATAGTCGGCAGCGAGCTGCAGAAAATGCTTGAGTCTTTTTATGGGGGGACGCAAAAAGCGCCACAGCAGGCGCCAGTGGCGCCATACTAAGCAAAGATGTTCGACTTCATTGGTTCCAGTACTGAAATTTACAGTGCGTACGGAACTGGCAATAGCGTGTATAAACTTGGAAAAGAGGCGATAAGAATGGTGGGCGAGGCATTTAAAGATAAAGGAAAACAGGGAATCCCGAATGGTTCAGAACATCCAGAGATTCCAGAATATGACTTTAAAGCTGCAGGTTGCGTTAAGCCGGAAACCGAAGGAAGCGAAGGAGGAAGGGAGTCGCTTCTTGAGGAACTGGCAAGAACAGGCTACACGAAGCCAGAGTTCCACGAGCAGCTGACGCAAAAAGTAAACGCTACTGTAAAAAAGCATAATACCTGCTCGACATATAATACAAATCCTGATGAGGAAGATAGCCTGGGAAAGTTGGAACAATGCTATCAGGTCATAGATGACAGGATAGGCATTATCGAACAACTGACTGCTGAAAGAATATTTCTAAGCAACCTTCCAAGGAAACCCGACCTGAGCAGGGCAAATTATGTAATGGATGCAGGACAGATTTTGGCAGGATTCGTAAGATATTTTGCTGGCAAGATCAGACTTGCTGCTCGCGGGAAAAAAAGGACGCTTGACTTCATTCTCAATACCACTGTCAGGGAAATAGGAAACCTGCAGGGATGGGCAAACCAGGCAATAGGCTACTCCAACCAAATAATTGACCACCTAACCGCCTATCAGGAGAAGGTTATCCAGCAAAGGATGAGCGAGGCTGGCAGGGATTGGGAGCAGCAATTCGAAGAAGCAGCCAAGGCAAAGGACTTGCTGGACAGGGTAATGCGATACAAGCCAGGAAGCAGCCCCGTTGAATATGACCAACTGTCAACAGCTGAGAGGAACCTGTCAAGAAACCTCCAGCATCTATGCGCTGGCCTGGAAGATTCAGAAGCAATACTCGTGCAAAACAATTCAAGCATGGAAACATCCAATGTCTTGGAGAAAAACCTCAGAAAAGGCATGCTTGACCTTGAGAACTTCAGCGTACTATTAGGGCAATACACGCTTGATACAAAACACACTTCAGATGCTGCAGAGCTAATGAGGCTAATGGCAGAAAGCGCAGCTGCAATAAAAATAGCGGGAGCAACAATAACAGAAGTTGCTCGCATGCGAAGAGGGGAGATAAGCTCAACAACAAGCCAGTTCAATGAAAATATCAGAGCTGCCAAGGAAAGCATAACCTCCCAGGAAAGAGACAGATATGCCAGAAGCCCAAGTCCTGATGTAACAGGGGTCAGCTATACGGGAAGAAGGAAAGAGGCAATAAAGCTGCTTTCGGAAAGGGGAATCATGCCTGCAAAGGCAATGTACAGCTACGCCAATGAAAGGCATTAGGCAAACTCTGCCATTGTCTTTTGGCTTAGCTTGACAAGATTTTCCTTGGCCTGCCTCTCCCTAAAGGAAGGATTCAATGAAACATATGCAACTTCATTGATGTATCGCTTTTCAATGGGAACGCCTTTTTCAATAAGGTTTGTGATGTAGCCGCGAACAAGGAATTCGCTCTCCTTCATTGCAGAAGCAACTTCCCTATAAGTGACTGGCCTGCAACTGGGCCCAGTGTAAAGTATGAGAAAAACTTCCTTTTCCTTTTCATCAAGGTCTATTGACTGCACAGGCATAGATGGCGCATTTCCCATGGCAAGAGTGAGCTGAAGCTGCTCAAATTGTTCCTGGAGCTTATCGACCTTTGCTTCAAGCTTGCAGAGCAGCTCATAATTAGCTTCAATCTCATCAGTATTGTCATTAATGCTGTCACGGTGCTCATCAAACTCCTCCCTGACACCCCTAAGAACAGCATCAAACTGATTCTTAAAACTGGCAACAAGATTGTCACCGAGAATATTATCACTACCACCACACTTTTCCACTCTAATCCACCCCCACTGAAATATAGCAGATTCACGAATTAATGGAACTTTTTGGTGAATCTGCTAATAGTAAATT
>CAYUOQ010000036.1:0-7895 GCA_964446445.1 uncultured Methanosarcinales archaeon | reverse complement strand
CCCGTCCTGACCCATGCTGAATCAATGTCCCGGTTTGGAGTTGACAAGCCAGATCTTAGGTTTGGAATGGAGCTTATTGACGTGACTGAAGTAGTTAGGAAGTCTGACTTCAAGACTTTTGCGGCTGAAGAGCAAATTAAGTGCGTGGTTTCGGAAAAGGACTTCAGCAGGAACGAGATTGATGAGCTTATTGCATGGTCAAAGGGAAATGGTGCAAAAGGGCTTGCATGGATGAGGGTGACCCAAAGCGGGCTTGATTCATCCATCGTGAAATTCTTTAATCCTGAAATTCAAAATGACCTTTTGAAGGCAACAAAAGCGAGGAAAGGCAGTGTAATTTTCTTCATTGCAGACAAAAAAGCAAAGGTTGCGGAAGTCCTTGGAAAGCTTAGGCTTGAGCTTGCCAGGAGGCTTAACTTGATGGATGACAAGACATTCAAATTTTGCTGGGTAAGGGATTTCCCGCTTTTTGAATGGAACAATGATGAGAACCGGTGGGATTTTGCGCATAACCCATTTGCAATGCCAAAAAAGGAGCATATTGAGCTCATGGAAAAATCTCCTGAGAAGGTCATTGGCGTCCTTTACGACCTTGTTTTGAACGGCACAGAGCTTGGCTCAGGTGCAATAAGGATTAACGACCCTGAACTGCAGGAAAGGGCTTTCAGGGTAGTTGGCATGAAAATTGAAGAGGCAAGGGAAAAATTCGGTTTCCTCCTTGAGGCTTACCAATATGGCGCCCCAGTCCATGGAGGGATGGGAATAGGCTTTGACAGGACAGTTGCATTAATGCAGGGCCTCCATGACATTCGCGAAGTGGTTGCATTCCCAAAAAACAAAAAGGCTGAATCTCCTATGGACGGTTGCCCATCAGGGATAGACGATAAGCAGATGAGGGAGTTGCATATTAAGAGTGATATTGTGAAAAAGGAGTGAGCGTATGTTCACATTTCTTACAGGCAATGCGCAGAAAATAAAGGAATTCAAACTGGTTCTGAAAGGGATTGACTTTGAAATAATTAGGGCTGAAAAGCCCGAGCTAAGGTCTGACGACCCTTGCGAAATTGTCAAGGTTGCAGCAAAGTCTTTTGCTGAGAGATTAAAGAAGGCAGTTGTTGTTGAAGATTCAGGTTTGTTCATAGAAGCGCTTGGCGGTTTCCCGGGCACATGCACCAAATACGCTTACAGCAGGATAGGCAATGATGGAATACTGAAGCTGATGAAGGGCAGGAAAGGCCGGAAGTGCTGGTACAAGTCTGCTGTTGGCTACTGCGAGCCTGGAAGGGATCCCGAATGCTTTTTGGGTGTTGAGGAGGGAATAATAGCTGAAAAAGAAAAGGGGAAAAACGGTTGGGGCCAGGATCCCATATTCATTCCAAAAGGAAAGAACAGGACTTACGGGGAGACAAGAAAAAAAGAAGATGTTAACCTTTTCAGGAAGGAAGCGATTGAGAAATTTAAAAATTTTCTTGACATATGACATTGGCGGATAATGCTGTGTGGCTTGCAACACAGGGAATAACCGGAGCGTTTGGCAGAATTAATAAGGTTTCTTCATCAGGTTTGGATGAAATTTGCAAAGGAAGCGTTGTTGGCATGAAGCACACTAAAAGCCCAGAGGATTTTTTACTGGCGCGATGCCTTTTCCCAAGAAATGCAAAAATTTTGGCCACAAGGAGGGCATTCGTACCCGGGGCAAGCTATTTGCTCAAGGCTGCTGGTTTTGTACCCTTAACAAACCCGTTGACTTCAGAAAGCCGTGTGCCCGATTATCGGGCACTCAGGGAATTCTACTCTATTGTTAAGGCAGGTGGAATCGTGGTTTACGCTCCTGAAGCGGCTTGCTTTCAAAACAGGGTGGCTGAAAAAATATTCCCTGAATTTGTAATTAAAGCCGGGGAACTCAAGCTAAAAGCGTTCATTATGGGGGTAAATTATGAAAACGGAAAAATACAAGTTAAAGCAGAACAATATGACCCTGCAGGTAAGCCAAAAGAAGTCGTAGTAGAAGAAATGCGTGAGCGGCTCGCAAGGCTTAGCGGTCTCGAACTTGAAATAGGACAACCTGTTTCAGCCGCCGGAAATTACCGATAATATTTTCACTTCATCCTTATCAGAAAGCAGGTCATCTTCTGCGACAAGGGTGTTGTTTTTTGCCACCAAAACTGCCGCCGGTTTGAGCTTAAGCTGCTTCAGCAGTGCTGAGACTTTGCCATTAAACTTGAGGTTCTTGGTTTTATTTTCGCGCTCAATAAAAATTCTCATTCAGAAGGATAAAATCGGTGCAATTAATAAATTTAACAGCCAAAAACGGCATAATCTTTACTTATAAATACAAGTATGGCGGCATTTTGTATTGAACGGCTATCTTGTGACAAGTTTTTGCGCTACAACCGCTGTAAAAGCAATTTTCGACAAGAAACCATGGGGTGTTTGCTTCTTCAACGACGTGATTTAAAAACAACATCATTTATAAAGAAGAACCGTTAAACGTTTAAAAACAGATTTTAACGGGGGTGTTAATCAATGGGCAAAAGAGAAATTACAGTAGTCAACATTGTAGTAAGCACTTCTTTGAACCATGACATTCCACTGGAGAAAATGAATGCGATGCTCTCCAACACAGAATACAACCCTGAACAGTTCCCAGGCCTCGTAATCAGGATAAAGGAGCCAAAAACCTCAGCTCTTGTTTTCAGCAGCGGAAAGGTCGTATGCACTGGCGCGAGGTCGATGGACAAGGTTGAGGAGTCAATCAGGAAAATAATAAAGAGCCTTGAAAAGATAGGCATAAAGATAACAATCAAGCCCGAGATAAAGATCCAAAACATAGTCGCCTCAGGAACGGTAGGCATGGATCTTAACCTGAACACGTTGGCAATGAAGCTGAGTAACACAGAATATGAGCCAGAACAGTTCCCTGGTCTTGTTTACAAGCTTATTGACGGGCCAATAAAAGCCACTTTCCTCCTGTTCAGCAACGGCAAGGTTGTTTGCACAGGAACAAAGAGCGAGGAAGAAGTGAACCGTTCTTTGGATAAGCTAATCGACAACCTGAAGAGGGCTTCCGGGAAGAAAACCTAAATTTTTTATCTGGAAGATACTTTGACTTGTCATAGCTATGCTGGGCTATGGTTCGGCGGTAATAAAAATGGGCGATGATGGGGCAAATTCAAAGGGGAGCATTCTGGAAGCATCAGAGCAGATTGAGAGGTTCAAGGAATTTTTTGAGGAAGTTGAAAAAAAGGAATTATTGGAGACTGTAACTTCTGGCAAAAGCTCGCTTACTGTTGACTTTGCCAGCATCTCGGCTTTTGATACAAAGCTGGCAGTTGATATTCTGGACTTTCCTGAGGACTGCATTAAGGCAGCTGAAACCGCAATAAAGGAACTTGAGCTGCCAACAGAGATTTCAAAGTTCAGGATAAGGGTAAAGAATCTCCCAGATTCCCAAAAGTTGATGATAAGGGAAATAAGAAGCAATCACATAGGAAGGCTGCTTTCTGTTGAAGGCATTGTCAGGAAGAAATCTGACGTAAGGCCGCAATTGACGAAGACTGACTTTGAGTGCCCGAACTGCGGAAGGGTGATATCGATCTTGCAAACTGAGGCAACCCTTCGTGAACCAAGGAGTTGCGGATGCGGCCGAAAGGGAAATTTTAGGCTGATGGACAAGGAGATGGTAGATGCGCAAAGCATGGTCCTTGAGGAAAGCCCGGAAATGTTGGAGGGGGGGGACCAGCCAAAAAGGATAGGCATATTCCTGAAAGAGGACCTGGTTAGCCCTATTAGCGAAAAACGGACAAACCCAGGGAATAGGGTTAGGATTGTTGGTGTGCTTAAGGAAGTGCCAATTATAAAGCATGGCACAAGATCAACGAGCTATGACCTCCTTATCGATTCAAGCCATATCGAAACAATTGACGAGGATTTTTATGAAATCAAGATATCAAAGGATGACAAGGACGCAATAGAAAAGATCTCAAAGGACAGGAATGTGTGTGAAAAGCTTATTTCCGCAGTAGCTCCCTCAATTTACGGGCATGAAAAGGTGAAGGAAGCCCTTCTCATGCAGTTGATGGGAGGAGTCCAAAAGAAAAGGTCCGATGGCGTGATTTCCAGAGGGGACATACACGTTTTGCTGGTTGGCGATCCTGGATCTGGAAAAAGCCAGCTGTTGAAAAGGATAAGCACAATAGCCCCGAAGGGAAGGTACGTCAGCGGTGGTGGCGTAAGCGGAGCTGGCATAACCGCAGCAGTAGTAAAGGATGAAATACTTGGCGGCTGGAGCCTCGAAGCTGGCGCGCTTGTCCTCGCTAACAACGGAATTTGCTCAATAGATGAAATGGACAAGATGAGCGAGGAGGATACAGGCGCAATGCATGAAGCACTGGAGCAGCAAAGTGTTAGCGTGGCAAAGGCAAATATCCATGCAACATTGATGTCAAGGACTACTGTTCTTGCGGCAGCAAACCCAAAATATGGAAGGTTTGACCCGTATGGCAACATAGCGGAGCAGATTAACCTGCCACCTGCGCTAATTAACAGGTTTGACTTGATATTCACTATAAAAGACCTCCCACAGACAGAAAGGGATGAGAAAACAGCACGCCATATCCTCAAGCTGCACCAGCAGCCAGACATAAATGAGCCTGAAATACCTACCGACATGCTAAAGAAATACATTTCATATGCAAGGCAGAAGGCAAAGCCAATTCTTTCGAATGCAGCGATAGATGAGATTAAGGATTTTTATGTTCAACTAAGGAATAAGGCTATTGGCGATGAGAGGGCTGCGAGGGCAATCCCGATATCCGCCAGACAGCTTGAAGCGCTTGTGAGGTTAAGTGAGGCGTCTGCTAAAGTCAGGCTTTCTGAGATAGTTACAAAAGAAGATGCGCGTAAGGCTATTGAGCTTCTGATGTATTGCCTCATGGAAGTTGGCAGGGATAAGGAAACAGGGCAGGTCGACATAGATAGAATTGCCACAGGCATGCCAGCGTCTCAAAGGGAAAAAATGCGCACAATGAAGGATATACTGGAGGAACTTGAGCAAGAGGTTGGGAAGGCCATACCTATTGAAGACGTCACAAAAGCGGCCATAAAACAGGGGATAACGCGCTCTGAGGTTGATGAATTAATTGAGAAACTTAAAAAAACAGGGGATGTCTACGAGCCAAGGCTTGGCTTCCTCTCAAGGATTTAGGGGCAATATGTTGCAGGAAAAACAGTTCAAGAGGGAAATTGCCAGGAAAGCCGGCATAAGCGAAATCAATAGTGGTCTTAATTCAGATTCTGAAGGCGCAAGAAGGGTAAATGTTTTTGCAACAGTGGTGGAAAAAATTTCTGAAGAGGGGAAGCCTTACAGAAGCCTGGTAATTGATGATGGAACAGGCCAGATTCAACTAAGGTTTTTCGATGGAAGTGATGAAACCCTTTTTCAAATTGCCCAGGTAGGGGATTTTTCAATCATAATCGGAAAGGTAAGGCAGTATAACGATGAAAAATACATTATCCCTGAAATAGTGAAGAAGCTAAATGTTAAATGGGCAGAAGTCAGGCAATTGGAGCTGAAAATCATGAGAGTGCAGCCAGGAAAGGCTGAAAAAATAATGGAAAATTGCCCCTTAGATTCAGATTTGGTTTGCCAGGATAAGATGAAGATCTACAGGACAGTAAAGGAGCTTGATGGGGGGAAGGGTGCGGAAATCAGCGATGTTATAAAAATGTCAGGGAATATCAATGCCGAAACCATAATCAGGTCAATGATACAATCCGGAGACCTTTTTGAGGTATTGCCAGGAAAGCTTAAGGTTCTTGAATAAACACTTTTAAAAACAAGGCAGTAATACCAGGCAAAATGGACAATTACGAATCACTCTTGAAGCGCGCGCAGGACATGCTTCCTCAGAAAAGCCTTTCAACGGAAAGGCTGGAAGTGCCAAAGGTACTTGGCCACATACAGGGCAACAAGACCATGATAAGCAATTTTCAGGCCATAGCAGGCATAATCCGAAGGCCAACAGACCATTTTCTTAAATACCTTCTTAAAGAGCTTGCAACCTCTGGGGAGCTTAGCAAAACAGCACTCATATTGGGAACAAAGGTTCCTGCTTCAAGGATAAACGACAAAGTTCAGCAATATCTGAAGGACTTCGTCATATGCCCTGAATGCAAAAGGCCTGATACAAAGCTAGAAAAGGATGATAATGTCACTTTCATAAAATGCTCTGCATGCGGTGCAAAGCATGCCGTGAAGGTTAGGATATGAGCGCGAGATTCATTGTTGGCCAGCATAGGAACGAATCAAGGTTGCTCCTTACCGTCTGCGATGTTGATATCCACGGCAAAGTGCTTGAGGAGGGCGATGCTATCCTCGATTTGAGTTCAGCCTTTTTCAAGGGTGAGGAAAAAAGCCGGGAAGAAACTGAAAAGCTGATTCTCACAGCTTATTTAGTTCATGCAATAGGGAAAAATGCTGTTTCAACTGTTGTTCAGCTTGGGCTTGCAGAGGAAGCAAATATCAACTCCATTAATGGAGTAGTTCACGTGCAGGTTCTAATGATTTGATCACCCAAACCATTTCCCTAAGCCTTCCTGTTTTTCCTTCTCCTTCCCAAAAACAGATTCCACCCTTGTTTTTGTTAGGTTTAGGACCTGGAGAAGATAAGGGGATACCGAATACTTCTTTGCCAGGCTTATCGCAGGTTCCAGGTACTTGATTATTGAGCCTTCTGAGATGGTGAAAATGATTTTGCCCCCGCATTCACTGCAAACCCCGCTCAATGGCGGCCTTCTGAATTTCTCATTGCATTTTATGCATCTGAATTGCTGGGTTGAAAACTTTCTCAAGTTGCCCCTGACGTCCTTGAGGAGGTGCTTTTCGATGACAAGCCTGGCAACATCCTGAGCATCAACAGCCCTTAGCCGCTCAGCAATGGCCATCTGCCCCTTGAGTTTCTCCTCCATGGAAGGGAGGGTCTTGTAAGCCGAACAATTAACGCCCTCGTTTATGCTTGAAAGGAAGTGTGTAAAGCCAACGCCCTCATATTGCAGGGGTGTATGAAGTCTTGAGCCAAGGAGGGGAATTTTGACCTCCTGAGGCTGCTTCCACGCCATTGCAGCCTCATACAGCTCAAGAGGGTACGACCATGCAACGTCAAACCGATGTGCCATATCGTCAACCTCTGCAGGTATTAATTTTGAAGTCAGGACAAGTGGGCTATCCATTGTTTTAGCCCCTCTTGAATCGGGGAGGAACTGCCTTGAAAAATTCAGGAGGGCATCCATGAGAAGGATTACGCAGGCCTCATCGCCATCAGCGTCCCTTCTCATTGCCGCATGGAAAAGCGGATGGGCAAGGAATGCCTGGGTGTTTGAAAATCCGATTATTCTGCCAACAATGCCAGCGGATATGTGAGGGGCAATAGCGACAACGAGTTGCCCCACAAGGGCATCCTTTGATTGTAGGTTGTAAAATGGCTGTTCATTGTAAAACTTAACCAACAGCTCATCAACAAAATTTGCAATCCTGTGGAGGACAACATCTGCGCTTTCCTCAGTTGACTCCATGTTCATTGGCAACACAAGGTCTTGGGGCCTGAGTTCAAGGATTTGGGACTCACTGGTGATTGGCTTGCCAAAAATATCATGATCATATCCAAGCTCCATGAGCTTTGATATTGGAGTCCTAACTTCATTGGGGGTGAAGTGTGTAAGTGGCAGCTCGCTCATGTCATACCTGATTGTCCCATCCTTGTTTACGCAAAGATCGTGCTTTGCGCGTAAGAAACCTTTCATGAGGTTTTCGGGGATATGGCCCTTGTTTGAAGTGCCCCTGACACCTTTGATCAGGTCAGGCACGGAAAGGTCGCCAAGACGCTTTATTGCCGAAT
>CAYUOQ010000035.1:0-7993 GCA_964446445.1 uncultured Methanosarcinales archaeon | reverse complement strand
CTCCTCAAGCCTTTCCTGTATGGCTTTTCTTACAAATTCACTCCATTTTATTTCGGAGTGCTTTTTCATTTTTTTGTATGTTGTATCTTGTATGGATAGCGTTATGTTTGTCATGCGAAATATAAGTGAGCGCACTTATTTAAAGTTTTCTATCAGAAGTTGAGCCTTTTCTGTTTCGCGTTTTCCTGCAGGAACTTGTCTGCTTTCTTGAGGACTTCCTTGCTGTTGGTGTAGGTAACTTTTTTCACTGCTTCATCAAGCCCAAGCCATTCGTATCCTGAATGCTCAAATGATAGCTTGATGTCTTTTTCAGACGCCTTTGTCTCTGCCAGCAAAAAAATCACGTCCTTTGGTATCGT
Source organism: uncultured Methanosarcinales archaeon (assembly GCA_964446445.1). Taxonomy (GTDB): domain Archaea; phylum Nanobdellota; class Nanobdellia; order Woesearchaeales; family UBA10216; genus UBA10216. The sequence goes on along the minus strand of CAYUOQ010000035.1, from coordinate 7,634 downwards.
CTTGCCTTCCCTTTTGAAGAAGTAGCTTATCTTTTCTCTGAAGCCCGGGATTATTCTTAAGTCTGTTAGTCCGGCCTCTTCCTTCGCCTCTCTTAGGAGTGTCTGTTGTTCCGTCTCGTTGCCTTCAATGTGCCCTTTGACAAAGTCCCAGTGCCCTGATTCGTAATGCAGCAGCAGGCATCTTGGCTTTCCTTCCTGCACCCTGAATATGATTGCACCTGCAGAGGTTTCCTTCATGTGCTTTTGACCTTAAGTTTCTTTTTTATCTCATCTTGAAGCTTTTTAATGTATAGCCGAAATGGAATCTCAACTTCTTTCCAGTCCTTAGAATCGACGGGTGTCCCGTAATAATTTATGCCATTCATTTTTGTCCTTGCTTTTTCAAAGAATTCCCAGTTAAAGTACAGTTCCGGGTGCTTTTCACAGAGGTAAGCAAATAAACATTGGTGATTGTCAATTTTGATTTTCTCAAGTTGAAGGAATGCCTCCACTAACACGTGAAGCGCATCATAATATAATTTGTAAATGCTGTTCCACCTGCCACTGTTCTTTTTCACAATTTCGGCTGCTTCAACGTCTCCATCTGCGATTGTCAACATTGCCATTATCCTGGCCATGTCCGCACCTTCAACAACTATAAACTTCCCTTCTATTTTGCACTTTCGAAACGCTTCTTCCTTGGTCAGGTATTCAGGCATGTACATCAATCCTCACGAAATCCAAATCCCCTTTTATCATGTTGCCTTTAAGAATGTTTTTCAGAAAACCTTCTCCAAATTTGCCGATTTCTTTTTGGTTGTGGCATGAAAAAACCTGCACAGTTCTGCCAAGCCTAAGCTCAAACTCCGCAAGCTTGAGGCCTTCAGGGCTGCCATAAATGAAAAGGTCGATATCGCTTTTTGAATACCAGTCCGAACGCGCGAAGCTGCCAAATAAAATGATGGTCCTTGCTTTCGGCAGCGACATCAGATGGTTCAAAAAACCGGTGCTGTAAAGGCGATTTAATGCGTATAACCTTTTCTGGTTTCTATACGCAGGGCTGTCGTGCCTGCTCTCATAATATGGCATTTTCCCTTTTGTTTTTACCTTCCTTATTAGTGCATCCTGCGTGAATCGTTTCAGCCATCTTGCAGTTTTGCTTCGCGTAACTTTCGATTCTCTTATGATTTCCTCAAAGTGCCATTCCTTTGTAGGCTCATTAAAAAACAATGACAAAACATCATCCTCTTTGCTCTCCATAGTAGTTTCCATAATAGGAACTAATTAATAAATCTTTCCTGCTTCAAATCCATGGTTCGGCGCACAAAAACGCATTATACCAGTCTGAAGTATATCCTTCGCCTGTCCTTTCCCTTGTTGTCGAGCTTTGTGATTTCAATCTGTCCTATTTCAGAGCTATTTTTTACATGAGTGCCGCCGTCTGCCTGGATGTCTACGTTTCCAATCTCGACTATTCTTAATGTGGCAATTTGGGGTGGCAAAACAGTTGCAAGTTTAACCACTCCGGGGATTTTCATTGCCTCTTCCCTGGGCAAAAAATACATCTTGACATCCAAGTTTCCTTTTATTGCTTCATTTGCCAGTCTGACCAGTTCAGTCATCCGGTCCCTGTCAAATGTTTAAAGGTTGAAGTCAATTCTTGACTCATCAACTCCAATCTGGTTTCCGATTATAAGTGCACCTGCCTTTTGATGCATTATCGCTGCAAGGATGTGCATTGCAGTATGTCCTCTCATCAGCTTATGTCTTCTTTCCCAGTCGAGCTTGCAGTGGACTTTATCACCTTGCTTCAGCCCTGGCTTGTCCAGGTAATGTTCTATCTCGCCATTCTCCTTTTTGACGTCGACAACAGAAAATTCCATGTCATCAATCGTGATTTTTCCCTGGTCTGATGGCTGTCCTCCTCCCTGGTAGCAGAAGATTGTCTTGTCAAGCCTGATCTTGTTGCCTTCCGCATTAGTAACTGTTGCATCAGATTCCTTCACATAGCAGTCTTCCAGAAATATTGCTTGTGTCATTTTTTCTTTGGCTTTTCCATAATTTTATATAATTATCGCTGCTGCCTTGGTATTATGGTTAAGAATAAGCCTGAGCTGATGCTTATTGGCGGCCAGGCCGTTATTGAGGGGGTCCTGATGCGTTCGGGTGACAAAGCCTCTGTCGCCGTGCGCAGAGAGAATGGCAAGGTCATCATCAAAAATTGGAATCTTTCAACCTTGTCATCAAGATTAAAACCTTTCAAGCTTCCTTTCATTCGTGGCATTGGCGTTCTTTACGACACACTCGGTCTTGGCTTTAAGGCGCTATCATTTTCTGCCAAAGTGGCTTCTGGGGAATCAGAATCCGAAAGCATGGGCAGGAAGGAGATTGCTATCTCCCTTGTTGCGGCAGTTGTATTTTCCATTCTTCTTTTCCTTGTTGCCCCGCTTTTCCTGGCGCATACCCTGGCCAGGGGCAGTTCGTTGCTGTTTAACATCCTTGATGGAATTTTCAGGCTGGTTGTTTTCCTCGGCTACCTTGTTCTTATTTCATTCTTCAAGGACATTAGGAGGATTTTTGAGTATCACGGTGCTGAGCATATGACAATTCATGCTTACGAAAAGGGAGAAAAGCTGATTCCATTGAAAATTCGAAAGTATCCGACAATGCATCCAAGGTGCGGCACAAGTTTTCTGCTCATAGTAATTCTGCTGAGCATTTTGGTATTTTCTTTTGTGAATCCCCATTCCTTGGTTTTGAAATTTGTTTCCAGGCTTTTGCTGATTCCTGCAATAGCTGGCGTTTCATATGAGATCCTGAGGCTTGGCGCAAGGTTTGAGAAGAATATCATCATGAAATTTCTCGTTGCACCCGGAATCCTGCTTCAGTTTATTACTACAAAAGAGCCTGATGAGAGGCAGATTTTGGTTGCAATTGCATCGTTGAAGTCTGTAATAGGGAAAAATTAGTATCTGTTTCGTTCTTCCTTTTCGGTTGTCTCCCTTGAGACTTCGTCAATGAGGTCCTGCATTTGGCTTGCTTTTTCTATTGTTCCAACCTTGTCGCAGTATGGGCACCTTTTTGGCAGCTTCTCGGTCTTTGGGGCAAACTGGTAGTTGCAACTTGTGCAGTAAAACTTGTATGTTGTCATAGCCTTTGCCCTGTGTGCTAAGTATTTAAACTTTTAGAATTTGGCTTTTTTGTTAAAAGGTCACTTTGTCCTGTTGTGTGACCTGAGGCTTGGCCTGTTCTTTTCAGTTCCAATTCCCTTCTGGTTCAGTCCTCTCCTTCGCCTGGCTGCCGAGGTTAGCCCCCTGAATGCCCTTCTCCTGTTGGCCGGGTTTGCTATCCAGCTAACAGACTTGTCAGATTTTATTGATTGGCTCTGCTTGTCTAAAAGTATTATCTCATACCAGTAGTGCTTGCCATCCTGGCCCACGTAGTATGAGTTAAGCACTTCCATGTTTGGATATTTTCTTGCTGCCCTTTCTTCGGCTACCTGCTGGTAGTTCTTGCTTAGGATTAGGTTTTGCCTTGAGTGTGATGTCTTCCTGACTTTTCTTATCTGTGGCCTCTGCCTTCCGCCCCTGTCGACTTTTTGCCTGACAATTATGAAGCCTTGCTTTGCCTTGTAGCCAAGTGCATGTGCCCTGTCAAGCCTCGTTGGGTGTTCCAGCCTTGTTGTAGCTCCCTCAGCCCTCCATTTTATCAGTCTTTCTTTCTGGGCAGCTTTCCACTGTTCAGGTTGTTCCTGCCATGCCTTGCTTAATTCAGAGTACGCATTCATGCCTGAAAGGATTTTTGGAGTGGTTTATAAGTGTTTTGGTGGTGTTAAAAAAGTCATTGAAAGAATAAGCTTTTAAATATGGCATGTCTAGCTTGGATTTATGAGTAAGTCAAATGAAAAGACTATTGTGATTATAACCCATTTGCTTGGCATTTTCACAAGCTTTCTTGGTGCCCTTATTGTTTTGTTGGTTTCAAAGGACAAGGTCGTGAAGAAGCATGCCAGGATTGCCCTTAATTGGCAACTGACCCGGCTGGTTTATTCTGGCATAGCTCTTTTGCTCATTATAATCCTTGTTGGGTTCCTGCTGCTTGCAATTATCTCCCTTCTGAACATCGTATTTTGCGTAATGGCTGCCGTGAAGGCGGCAGATGGGGAAACGTGGGAATACCCGTACTCGATAAGGTTCCTTAAATCGAAATAGCAAGAGCAGCACAATATTTAAAAAACCGAATGTGTTATTATCCTTGAATGCTAAAAAATTTTGTAGGTGATTGATGATGACTGCTGATTTCTTCATTGCTCTGGTTGTGCGCTTCCCAGAACACATCTCGGATGCAAGGCTTCTTGGCTCAGAAGTCAGAGTCTCGGGCGTTGACAAGGTTGTTGTTACGGGCATGGGAGGCTCTGCAATTTCCGGCAATCTTTTGCAGGTTTACTGTGCTGAAAAAGCGCCCAGCCTCCACGTTCACGTTTCCCGCAGCTACGAAGTTCCTCCATTTGTTGACAACAAGACGCTGCTCCTTGCAATTTCCTATTCAGGCAACACAGAAGAAACACTTTCTGCAGTTAAGTCCGCAATGCGTAAGGGTGCAAGGGTTGTTTGCATTACCTCAGGAGGCAAGCTTCAGCAGCAGGCTAAGGAGCTTAACAAGCCTATTGTTGTGCTTCCAGAAGGCTTTCAGCCCCGTGCTGCAATGCCTTATCTTTTCATTCCAGTTCTGAATGTCCTGTTTAATTCCGGTCTTATTCCAGACCCATCAGTTGATATTTCAGCAGCCATAACCTCTCTCAGGGGCACTGCGTCAGCCTATCGCGAGCGGGCTCGACAACTTGCCGAGAAGTTAGTTGGCAAGATACCTCTTATTTACTCTTCGGACAAGATTTCCGGGATTGCTTACCGCTGGAAGACGCAGTTTAATGAGAACTCAAAGATTCACGCTTTTTCCCATTCATTCCCTGAATTGAACCATAATGAGCTTGTTGGCTTCACCAAGCTGAATGCAAATTATTATGCTATATTTCTGGAAGATGAGTCTGATCACAGGCGTGTTAAGGAAAGGATTAAGCTTACAAAGGAGATTGTTGCGAGCAAGGGTGTTCCTTCAACCCAGCTTGTGATTAAGGGCGATAACCCCTTGACAAAAATCCTTTCAGCAGTGCACATTGGGGATTTGGCAAGCGTTTACCTTGCAAGGCTGATGGGCGTTGACCCTGAGCCTGTTGCCATTATAGAGGATTTCAAGAAGCAGCTTCAAAGGGTTCCTTTTGTATAAGCTTCTCACATCTTCTTGATTTTCCCAAAAAATTTTTATGTCTCGGGCTTTCCATTTCCAGCCATGATAATAAAGAGTGTGAAGCTTCATAACATTCGCAGCTATCTTTCAGAGTCTGTTGATTTTCCCTGTGGCAGCGTTCTCCTGTCCGGTGATATTGGCTCTGGCAAGTCCACAATCCTTCTTGCGATTGAATTCGCCTTTTTTGGCTTTGGCAGGGGCTCTGGTGACGGCCTTCTGAGGCATGGCAAGCAGGCAGGCTACGTTGAGCTCACATTTCTTTTTGAGGGCAGGGAAGTCATAATTCGGAGGGGCTTGAAGAGGCTTAAGGATTCTGTCAGGCAGGATGAGGGTTTTATTGCCGTTGATGGTGTTAAGCAGTTTTGCACTGCTGACGAGCTGAAAGCAAAGGTGCTTGAAATGCTTGGCTACCCCAAAGAGTTGCTGAAGAAATCCAAGGGCTTGATTTACCGCTTTACGGTTTATACCCCTCAAGAGGAGATGAAGCAGATTCTTTTCGAGGATCCTCAGGCAAGGCTTGACACTTTGAGGAGGGTTTTCCAGATTGAAAAATACAAGCTGGTCAGGGAAAATTCTGCCATTGTCATGCAGGCGATCAGGGAGAGAAAGAGGGAGCTTTCGGCTAAAATTGAGGATTTGCCTGCGAGGCAGGGGCAGGTGAAGGAGCTTATTGCTGGCCTGGCTCTGGTTGACAGTAAAATTTCAGCAATTTCCCCTGTAATAGGGGAAACTGAAATGGCTTTCAGGGGTAAGCAGGAGTCTCTTAAGTCCTTGGAGGGAAAGGCAAGGCAGCTTAACATTTTGAGGAGTGAGGCTGCAGCAGTTTCTGCCACCTTGGCTGAGAAAAGGAGGCTCATCTCTCTAAAGGAGTCTGAGGTTTCGAATGCTCGAAAGGAAATTGCAGCTTTGAAGGCAGGGCTTGAGAGCAGCCATGAGGTTTCTAGGCTTTGCACAGCGCTTTCAAAGCTGAAGTCCTTTTCAGTTTTGCTTTCAAAGGAAACTGAAAGGAAGAGGGCGCTTGAGGATGACCTTTCATGTTCTGATAAGCTTCTCCTTGACCTTGAGTCTGAAATTGCGAGGAGCGAGGTTCTTGTCCAGTCTGCCCGGCAATTGAAGGTCAGGGTAATGTCTCTCGAGGGCTGTCCTACTTGCCTTCAGCCTGTTCCGGTAGAGCACAAGCAGAGAATTTCAGTTGAGGAGGAAGGTAAGGTTGCAGGGCTCGTTTTGAAACTTTCGGGGTTGACTGAGAAAAGGCTCATTCTTGTCCAAAAAACAAAGTCATTAAAGGTTGAGCTTGCTGATCTGCAATCAAAGGAGAAATTAGCCGTCAGCCTTGCTTCGGAGCTGAAGCAGTATTTTGAGCTTGCAGCTTCGTTGAATGTTGAAATCCCGGTTTCTGGAGGATTGCAAATGTCCGTACTGGAGATGCAGGTTGAGCTTTCTTCCCTTCATGGGGTGAAGGTGGGGCTTGAGTCTTTCAAGCAGAGGCTGCTTCTGGTTTCTGAGAAGGAGCGATTGTTAGCTATTTCCGAATCCTTGATTGCATCAATGAAGGGTGAGATTGAATTGATTGAATCCAGAAAGGCTGCCATTTTTTCCTCGATAGCTTCGCTTGGCTCTGTTGAGAAGGATATTGTTTCATTGCAGCTTGAGATTGATAAGGTTGGAAGGGAGCTTACAAGCCTGCTGGTGCAAAAGGCCTCCCTTGACAAGGAGAGGGAAGGGATTGCATCAAATGTCAAGTCCCTTTCTGAGGAGGTAGCCAGAAAGGAAGCTGCAAAGGCAGAGCTTGAGTCTGCAGCTAACCTCAGCTATTGGCTTGAGGAGATGTTTGTCAATCTTGTTGGGGTGATTGAGCGCCATGTGCTGATGAAGGTCCAGGCTGAATTCAATACGCTGTTTAGTGACTGGTTCTCAATGCTTATGGGGAATGAATCGCTTACTGCAAAGCTTGATGATGAGTTCACGCCAATAGTGGAGGCTGATGGCTTTATCATCCCTGTTGAAAACCTTTCTGGCGGTGAGAAGACTAGCTGTGCGTTGGCGTATCGCCTTGCCCTTAACATGGTCATCAACAATCTCGTTTCAACAATAAAAACAAGGGATATTCTCATCCTTGATGAGCCTACCGATGGTTTTAGTGCGGAGCAGCTTGACAAGCTCCGCGATGTTTTGTCAGGGCTGGGCCTTCCTCAGGTGATTCTTGTCAGCCATGAGGAGCGTATTGAAAGCTTTGTCCAGAATGTTATTCGTGTCCAGAAGGAGCAGCATGTAAGCCGTGTTGTCCGTTAAGCAACGGCAAAGTCAAGTTAATTGTGTAAACTTTAATTCTCTAGCTTCTTGAGAAAAGT